>JAGRLQ010000409.1 GCA_020441735.1 Nitratireductor sp. | reverse complement strand
TCGTGCCGGGTTACGGCATGGCGGTTGCCCAGGCCCAGCATGCGTTGCGCGAGATGGCCGATAAGCTGAAGGAAGAAGGCGTCGAGGTGAAATACGCCATTCACCCGGTTGCAGGCCGCATGCCCGGCCACATGAACGTGCTGCTGGCGGAAGCAAACGTGCCTTATGACGAGGTATTCGAACTGGAAGACATCAATTCCGAATTCTCCCAGGCCGATGTCGCCTTCGTCATCGGCGCCAACGATGTCACCAACCCGGCGGCGAAGACCGACAAGACCTCGCCGATCTACGGCATGCCGGTACTTGATGTGGAAAATGCGGGCACCGTGCTGTTCGTCAAGCGCGGCATGGCGTCGGGCTATGCTGGTGTGCAGAACGAGCTGTTCTTCCGCGACAACACGATGATGCTGTTTTCGGATGCCAAGAAAATGGTCGAGAACATCGTCAAGGCGCTCGGCTGACATTCTGACCGGGAAGACGGTTTGCGGGCGGCACTTGTGCCGCCCGTTGTCCTTTCAGAATCCTGTGTGAAGCCGGTAACCGGGCGCACAGGCAAGGCGCACAGTCGTGATGATGCCCTGGTCATTCCAGGTGTTGCGTTCAATGATGAACAGGGCGTCGCCTGCCCGGCAATTCAGGATCTGCGCTTCGCGCGGATTGGCGCCAACTGCCGTGAAGGCGATGTCGCCACCATGAAACGGCACGTTGATGACCAGCCATTCATTCGGACTGATGGTTGAGAACTCCGCATTGGAAGCATGTTTGACGACGTGCTGATTGATCCACCGATCCTCGAAGATGTGCGGTCTAGCATCTGCCAGATGCAATGCCTGCACATGCAGCAGTCTGGTGCCGGCAGGAAGCTGCATCCTGGCTCGGATGTCCGGCGGCGGTTCCTTCAGGGTTCTTGACAGCAGGGAGTAGCGGTAGGCCTGTCCCCTGTTTTCCACTTCGTGGCGGATGATCGGAATATCCAGGGTGGCTTTTCTGATGGGGTGCAGTGCGACGCGGGTTCCCGCCTTGCGTCTGCGATCGAGCAGACCCGCCTCGGCCAGTCCGCGCAGCGCCCGGTTTACCGTTGCGCGGGCGCAACCGAATTCGAGGGAAAGCTCAGCCTCGTTGGGGATGAGTTCGCCGGGCTTCCACTCGCGGCTGTTGATGCGCCGCAAGACCTCTTCCTGAACCGATTGCCAGGTGTTGAACTCGGTTGTCGTCAAATTGCCCCTCCGATCTCCTCCATGGTACGAAGATAACGGCTGACAATGGCCTCCCGGTCGATATGCCTGCCATCGCGTACCTTGTGCCGCCCGGCAGACCAGACATCGCTGATCATGCGGTCGTCGCCGGCGAAGATGAAGCTGTCGAGTATCATGTCGCCCTGACGTCCGGCAAGATGAAGGGAAGCGGCGTCGAGCGCGACAAGGTCGGCCAGCGCGCCTTCGGCAATCCTTCCGCTGTTGCGGCCAGCGGCCTTCGCGCCGCCTGCATTGACGGCCTCAAGGAGAAGCCGCCCGGTGGATTTTTCCGTTATGGCGAGCGCAGCACGGGAATGGTCGCGCAGGCGCTGGGAGTATTCGAGCGTGCGCAGTTCCTCGGTGAGCGAGATGCGGATGTTGGAATCCGAACCGATGGCGATGGTGCCGGCACGATCAAGCCAGCGCACGCCGTCGAAAATGCCGTCGCCGAGGCTCGATTCGGTTATCGGGCAAAGCCCGGCAACAGCTCCCGATGCGGCGAGACCTTCGGTCTCGTGAGGCTGCATCTGGGTGCAGTGGATAAAGCAGCAACGATCATCCGGCGCGCCGTGTTCGAGCATCCACTCGACCGGACGCTGTCCATGGGCGGCTTCGACTTCGGCCACCTCTGCCTTCTGTTCGGCCAGATGCATGTGTAATGGCCCGTTGCCGCGCAGTTGCATGTGGCGGGCATAGTCTTCTGCTGCGATTGCCCTGAGGCTGTGCGGTGCGGTGCCGATGGTGCTGTCGGCGGGCAGGCTGCGAAGCACCTCCGCAGAAGCTGCATGGAGTTCCTCGAAACGCGCCATGTCGTTGCCGAAGCGGATCTGGCCATTGCCGAGCGGGCGTTTGTCGCAGCCGCCATACTGGTAGTGGACTGGAAGAAGCGTCAGGCCGATGCCGGTCTGACTGGCTGCTGCTGCGATGCGCTGCGCCATCTCCGCGAGATTGTCGTAGGGTCTGCCATCGGGTTGATGGTGCAGATAGTGAAACTCCACATTGGTGGCGTAGCCTGCTTCCAGCATTTCCATCTGCACCAGCGCGGCAATCGCCTCGACATGATCGGGCGTCAGCCGGTCGAGGAAGCGGTACATCAGTTGCCGCCAGGTCCAGAAAGAGTCCGAAGCATTGGGCCCCCGCATCTCGGTCAGGCCCGCCATGGCGCGCTGGAAGGCATGGCTGTGGGCGTTGGCGAGTGCGGGCAGGAGAATGCCGGTGCGGTAGGCACTGGCTGGCTGCGGCTGATCTGCGGCGAGTGATTGAATGGTGCCGTCTGCACCGATTTCAACCGACACGGCCTTTGCCCATCCTTCTTCCAGCAATGCCTGTTCGGCCCACAATATCGTCATGCGTATCGTCCCTTGACAGGATATTATGTATATACTTATAAATAAAAACAATGCACATAACAAGGGCGCATAACAAGAGGGCATGCGGGAGAAATGATGCTGCTCAGAAACGGGATTCTGGCAACATTGGGAGGCGAGGCGGAAGGCGATCCGGCTTCCGGCCCGGCATACGGGCTGGTCGAGAACGGCGCCATTGTGCTGGAGGGAGTGCGCATTGCCTGGGCCGGTGCCATGGATGCGCTGCCCGGAGAATACCGCGACCTTCCCGCCACCGATCTTGAAGGCCGGCTGGTCACGCCGGGCCTGATCGACTGCCACACCCACATCGTTCATGGCGGTAATCGCGCAAGGGAGTTCGAGTTGCGGCTCCAGGGCGCCAGCTATGAGGAAGTCGCGCGCGCTGGAGGCGGCATCGTTTCCACGGTTTCGGCAACGCGCGAGGCAAGCGAGGAAGTCCTGCTTGAAGCCGCTTTGCGCCGTGTCGATGCGCTCATTGCCGAGGGGGTTTGTACGCTGGAGATCAAGTCGGGCTACGGTCTCGACATCGATACAGAACTGAAGATGCTGCGCGTTGCGCGAGCCATCGGGCGTGAACGCCAAGTACGGGTGAAAACCAGTTTCCTTGGCGCGCATGCCGTGCCCGCCGAATACAAAAACAATGCCGACAGCTATATCGATGAAATCTGCCTGCCGGCGTTGGCAGAAGCCCATGATCAGGGTCTTGTCGACGCGGTGGACGGTTTCTGCGAGGGCATCGCCTTTAACCCGCAGCAGATCGAACGGGTTTTCGAGAAGGCGGTATCGCTTGGCCTGCCGGTCAAGCTGCATGCCGA
>JAGRLQ010000087.1 GCA_020441735.1 Nitratireductor sp. | reverse complement strand
TTGATGTAGAATTGGCGTTCTTCGCGCATGCCGTTCTCCGTGAAATGCCTGGCGCGAACAGCGCGCCCATCGGCTTCGAAAACAACCGCGTCAGGGCCGTCTTGCCACCGTCGCGGTTTTGCCGCTTAAAGCATGACCGGCAGGCCGCGGTCCATACCCCTATGCTGTTCAAGGCAATCAAATTCACGAAGGCGGAACCCGCCATACGCTATTGAGCAAAATACTGCATTGATTGGATCAGGTTGGACGGCCGAAATCAGCGAAGCTTCTTGAGCTGATCCTGAAGCGCTTCGAGATTGTCCTCGATTGCCCGGATCTTGGCTTCCTTTTCCGCAGTCTGCGCTTCATCAACGCTCTGCGTCGGTGCAGCTTGCTGAGACGGTTCACCGTTCTGCGCGGATTGCGGTGCTCCAAAGCCCCATTGGCGCATGGTCTGGGCAAAGAACTCGCTCTGCTTTTCCTGCCAGTCGCGCATCGCCTCATTCATGGCGCCCATCACCTTCTCGGGATCCATCGCATTGCTGCCGAGTTCGCCCAGTTCACTCAGCGCCTTTTCCTGCTGGGCCTTGTAGGCCTCGAACATCTGGCCGAGAAAAGCCGGTGTCATGGCGCTGGCAACGGAACTTGCCTGCTCCTGGTAATGACGCACGAGATCGGTGAGAATGTTGAGCGGCAGCGCGTTTTCGCCCTGGCTTTCGAAATCCGCAATGATCTGGACAAGGTATTGGCGGGTAAGGTCCTCGCCAGTGCTCTTGTCGATGATCTTTACATCACGGCCCTCTCGAATATAGCGGGCGATGTCTTCCAGCGTGACATATTCCTTGGCGGCGGCATCGTACAGTTTGCGGCTCGCATAGCGCTTGATGATGATCGGCTCGCTGCCCTGCTTGCTTTTTTTGTTCACGTCGTACTCCCAAGCAATCAAGGGACTATAGGCCTTTGATCGGTCTGGTACAGAAAAAAATCACGTGCCCTTATCCGCAATAAAAAAGAGCGGGCCGATGACCCGCTCTGAAGACCGCCGATAGACGGTTGGGAGGAGAAGTAAATCTCTTTTCCGAAAGGCTGATTAGGCAGCCTTGACGACCGTTTTTGCAGCTTTGACAGCGTCGGCCTGGAACTCTTTGCCAGCAGCCATTACCAGCTCAACGGTTGCCATCTGTGCAGATTTTGCAACTTCGGCGAACTTGGCGATGTGCTCGGGAGCAGNNNCAGCCTGTGCCTGAGCAGCAGCCACATCGGCAGCAACTTTGGCGTATTCAGCCGGCTCAGCCTGCGTTTTGGTGAAGGCGCCGTATTTGCCGAGGGTGTCTTTCAGCCAGGCATTGGACAGCTCAGCGTTTTTCTCGGCAGCGTCGAGAGCGATTTTGTTGAACTTGGCGCCGAATTCTGCAGCGTCCTGAACCAGGTCGTTGACAGCGTTCATATCAGCGAATTTGCCAGCAAACATGTCCTGGAAAGCTTTGGTGTAGTCGATGGTCTTGGTCATGGGAGGAACCTTTTTGTCTGAGCGTCAGGGTCTTAATCGATCAACCTGCGCGTTGTGCAATGGTTATATACATGCCGCACCGCAGCATTTCAAGAAAAAAATGCTGCGGTGCGGCAAAAATTTTGCAGCTAATTGAAATTGCTTACTTTTTCCGCGCAGCGACCACGTAAGTTCCCGGCGCGGGCGCCAGAGGCGGATAGGCATTGCTGCCGGGCTGGCGGGCAGGAACCTTCTCGCCGGACCGTTCAGACAGCCATTTTGACCAGTGCGGCCACCAGCTTCCACCGTGATGAGCGGCTGCCTTTTGCCATTCCACGGGATCGTTGCAGGGCGCATCGTTGAGCCAGTAGCCGTATTTTCCGGCTTCCGGCGGATTGACGACACCGGCGATATGGCCGCTTTCCGAAAGCACCATGTGCTTTTCACCCGATGTCTTCGACAGGCCGCTGAAAGAGGATTTCCAGGGCGCGATATGGTCGGCTTCCGTTGCGACGGCATAGATGGGCAGAGCGATCCTGCTCATGTCGATGGGGGCGCCATCGACCTCGAACTTGCCCTGGATAAGCTCGTTTTCGGCATAGAGATGGCGCAGATATTCCTTTGCCATGCGGGCCGGCAGATTGGTTGAATCCCCATTCCAGAACAGCAGATCAAAGGCAGGCGGTGCTTCGCCCATCATGTAGGAGCGAACGGCCGGGCCGTAGACCAGATCGTTGGCACGCAGATAGGAAAACGTCTTCGACATGTAGAAACTGTCGAGAAAGCCGCGCCTGTCGACCTCGTTTTCGATGGCTGAGAGAAAATCATCGTCGATAAAGACGCCGAGATCGCCAGCCTCGGCAAAATCCGTAAGCGTGGTGAAGAAGGTCGCGCTCGAAATCCGGTCGTCGCCTTTTGCAGCCATCAGCGCCAGTGTGATGGTCAGCAGGGTGCCGCCAATGCAATAGCCGATGGCATTGACTTTCTCACTGCCGGTAATCTCCTGCACGGCATCAATCGCTGCCAGAGCACCTTCCTTGACATAGGTATCGATGCCCACATCGCGGTAGTTTTCATCGGGATTGACCCAGGAAACCACAAACACCGTATAACCCTGGGAAACCGCATAGCGGATGAAGCTGTTCTTTTCCTTCAGATCGAGAATGTAGAATTTGTTGATCCAGGGCGGGAAAATGACCAGCGGGGTCTCGTAGACCTCCTTGGTTGCCGGCTCATACTGAATAAGCTCGAACATCCGGTTGCGGAAAACGACCTCGCCGGGGCTGGTAGCAATGTTGCCCCCTACCTCAAAAGCCTTGGGATCGGCCAGCGTGACGGAAAGTTCGCCATCATTGGCTTCGAGATCGCGAACCAGGTTGGCCAGGCCGTCGACAAGCGACTGACCGTTGGTTTCCAGCGCTTTTTCAAGAGCATCGGGGTTTGTGCCGAAGAAATTCGATGGCGAAAACAGGTCAACCATCTGGCGGGCAAAAAACTGAACCCTTTTCTTGTCCTTGTCGTCGATTTCCTCCAGATCGGTCACGGTCTGATCGATCATGTCGGAGGACAGCAGGTACTGGTCCCGGACAAAGTTGAAATAGGGATTGCTCTCCCATAGCGGATTCTTGAAGCGGCGGTCTCCGGGAGGCGGCTTTACCGGATCCTCTTCCCGGCCATTCTCATCGCCAAGAAGCTTCTGGGCATGGCTGAAATTCTCAAGGCTCTTGCGCCAGAACTGTACCTGCTGCTCGATGATTCTCTCGGGATGCGCCATCATTTCGGCGTAGTAGGCTGCAGCCGCCTTGGCATAGAGATCATAGCCGGGAGCCTGCATCGCAGGATCAGTCTCCCGCCGGTTGGCAATGGCCTTGACCAGGCGAACGGTAAGATCTTCCAGCTCATCCAGATTACTCTTGAGGATCTGGGGATCGTATGCAGATTTTTCCATCATCACCTCCCGTCCGTTCCGAATGGCCGCCGGTTCAGCATGTCCATCCGCCCTTGTACCGGACCATTAACGCATCCACTTAAGGATAGGTTGCCCTTGCAGCCTCTCAAGGGTACAACCCATGCGAATGTTTGTACGGTTGAATCATATCCGCTTCAAGACAACTAAAGGGGCATTCGATGGCGAATCCATATACCTACACCGGCTATGATGCGACCGAATCGGCTCGGCTCGCCAGCCTGTGGGTGGCCGCAACTGCGAAGACTTTCTGGAAAAGCCCCGCCTTTGGCCTCTCCGCCAATCCGCTGCCGGCGGCATTTGCTGCATGGGGCGAGGTAAGTGAACGGGCCATGCAGCGCCTTACCGTCAAACCCGACTGGGGCATCGCCTCGGTGGTCAGCGGCGGCAGGGACTGCCTTGTTGCTGTCGAAACCGTCACTCAACTGCCCTTCGGCAGACTGCTGCAGTTCAAGGTCAAGCGTCCGGCAAAAAACCGGCCGAAAGTGATGCTGATTGCGCCCATGTCCGGCCATTATGCCACGCTGCTGCGCAATACCGTCATCAGCCTGCTGCCCGATTGCGACGTGCTGATCACCGAATGGCGCAATGCGCGAAACGTGCCCGTATCGGAAGGAAAGTTCGACGTCGAGGACTTCACCAAGCACCTGATCGAGTTCTTCAAGGTGTCCGGGCCGCAAACCCATGTGATCGCCGTCTGTCAGCCGGTTCCGCTGACGCTGGCTGCTGTCGGCTGGCTTGCCCAACACGAACCTGCAGCCCAGCCTGCCTCCATGACGCTGATCGGCGGGCCAGTCGACCCCGATGCCAACCGTACGGAAGTTACCGACTTCGGCAGCCGGGTCACCATGGGCCAGCTCGAACATTCGGTTATCCAGACCGTCGGCGTCAATTATCCAGGCGTTGGCCGCAAGGTCTATCCGGGAAGCATGCAGCTGTTCTCCTTCATGGCGATGAACTGGGACAAGCACGCCAAGGCGTTTGCCAACCAGATCATCCGCACAGTTCGCGGCGAAGCTGGCGATCTCGACCGGCACAACACGTTCTATGACGAATATCTGGCCGTCATGGACATGCCGGCGGAGTTCTATCTTTCCACGGTGGAACGCGTCTTCAAAGGCCGCGAAATCGCCCGCAACGATTTTTCCATCGACGGCAAGAAGGTCGATATGACGAAGATCACTTCCGTTCCGACCAAGATCGTCGAGGGCGGGCGTGATGATATTTCAGCACCGGGACAATGCGCTGCTGCACTCAAGGTCCTCAGCGGACTTCCAGACGAGATGAAAGCCCATCACCTGGAGCCCGATGCCGGTCACTACGGCATATTCTCGGGCAAGGCATGGCACGAGAACATTCGTCCGGTCGTGCTGGAATTCATCGGCAAGCACAGCTGACCGGGTCGGATCCGGGCCGGTAATCCCCGCTTTCACTTCCCCAAATCGCAGCCGCGCCGCGTGCGCACACCATACAATTGTCTTGTTTTCCAGTGTCGTCTTCATGTTGTATGAAGGATGACAGGCGGGAGGAGCACGCCTGAGCCTCAGTATTGTAGAAAGGGAGAGCCATGAAAAAACGCACGGCGGTCGTAACCGGAGGAACGCGCGGAATTGGGCGCGGTATTTGCGAGCTTTTGAAGGAGGAGGGGTACGACGTTGTCGCAGGCTATGCCGGCAACGAAGAGGCCGCCGCCAAGTTTTCCGAGGAAACCGGCATTGAAACCCATAAATGGGATGTGTCAGACTTCAATGCCTGCCAGGAAGCGATCGAGAGCATCTCCGCCTCCCATGGCAATCCAACCATACTGGTCAACAATGCCGGCATTACCCGCGATGGCACGCTGAAGCGCATGAGCTATGACGACTGGATGAGCGTCATCCAGACCAACCTGACCTCGGTCTTCAACATGTGCAAGGGAACGTGGTCGCACATGGTCGAGGAGAATTTTGGCCGCATCGTCAACATATCCTCGGTCAACGGGCAGGCAGGCCAGTACGGGCAGGTCAACTACTGCGCCGCCAAGGCGGGTGTCATCGGCATGACCAAGGCTCTGGCCCAGGAAGGTGCGCGATTCAACATCACGGCAAACACCGTTGCGCCGGGCTATGTGGCAACCGATATGGTGGCCGCGGTGCCTGAAAACATTCTGGAAAAAATCGTCGCCACCATTCCGGTGGGCAGGCTGGGGGATGCCAGCGAGATTGCCCGGGCGGTCTGGTTCCTGTGTCGTGAGGATTCGAAATTCGTTACCGGATCGACCATTTCGATCAATGGCGGCCAGCACATGTACTGATCCCGTCAAACACGGGAATTTTCAGGGGGCGGTCCGGTGGCCGCCCCTTTTTTATCCTCAGTTCCAGTCGAGGACCACCTTGCCGGCGTCGCCAGAACGCATCGCGGCAAATCCCTCTTCGAAGGCATCGATCTTCAGCCTGTGCGTGATCAGCGGTGTCAGATCAAGCCCGCCCTGGACCAGGGCAATCATCTTATACCAGGTCTCGAACATCTCTCTTCCGTAGATGCCCTTGATATTGAGCATCTTGAAGATCACTTCGTGCCAGTCGATCTCGAACCCTTTCGGCGCTATGCCAAGCAGGGCAACCTTGCCACCATTGTTCATGGTGTGGATCATGTCGCGCAGGGCTGCCGGCGCCCCTGACATTTCAAGGCCAACATCAAAGCCCTCCTTCATGCCGATGCGCTTCATGACGCTTTCAAGGTCTTCCTTCGACGCATCGACGACGTAACGGACGCCGAGTTTCCTTGCCAGATCGAGGCGGTAGGCATTGATGTCGGTGATGACCACCTTGCGGGCACCGGCCCTTGCTGCCACCAGCGCACCCATGATGCCGATCGGACCGGCACCGGTGACCAGCACATCCTCGCCGACCAGATCAAAGGAAAGGGCAGTGTGAACCGCGTTGCCGAAGGGATCGAAAATGGCAGCGATTTCGTCACTGACATCATCGGGGATGGATACGACGTTTTCCTGTGGCAGGCAGACATATTCAGCAAAGCTGCCGGGCCGGTTGACGCCAACGCCCTTGGTGTTGCGGCACAAATGCCCCCGGCCTGCTCGGCAATTACGGCAGACACCGCAGACAATATGCCCTTCGCCGGAAACGCGCTGGCCTTTGTGATAGCGGGTGACGGCGCTGCCAAGATCGGCGATTTCGCCACAGAACTCATGGCCGGTTACCATCGGCACGGGAACGGTGGATGCTGCCCATTCATCCCAGTTCCAGATATGCACGTCGGTGCCGCAGATGGCCGACTTGTTGACCTTGATGAGCACATCGGTGGGGCCGGGTTCGGGAACCGGCACCGTCTCCATCCAGAGACCGGGCTCGGGGTGGCTTTTGACCAGGGCACGCATGCCATTCTTCATGAAACGATCCCCATTTCGCGACCGGCTTCCGCAAAGGCTTCAATGGCGCGGTCGAGTTCTTCCAGACTGTGGGCCGCCGACATCTGGGTGCGGATACGATCCTTGCCCATGGGTACGACCGGATAGGAAAAGGCAGTGACATAGACGCCCTTCTCATCAAGTCGGGCAGCCAGCTCCTGGGCTATTTTCGGGTCGCCCAGCATAACCGGAATGATCGGGTGGGAGCCTGGCAGCAGCTCGAAACCCGCCGCCGACATGTGCTTTCTGAAATGTTCGGCATTGCGGCGCAGGGACAACACCAGCGAATTGTCCTTTTCCAGCATGTCGAGAACGGCAAGTGATGTCGCCGCGATAACCGGCGCCAGTGTGTTGGAAAAAAGATAGGGCCGCGAACGCTGCCTGAGCCATTCGACAACTTCCTTCGAGGCGGCAGTGTAGCCTCCTGAAGCCCCGCCCAGCGCCTTGCCAAGCGTCCCGGTGATGATGTCGATGCGGCCCATGACACCGCAATGTTCGTGGGTACCGCGGCCGCGTTCTCCCATGAAGCCGACGGCATGGCTGTCGTCGACCATCACCATGGCATCGTACTTTTCCGCCAGATCGCAGATTTCCTCCAGACGGGCGATATAGCCATCCATGGAGAAGACGCCATCGGTGGCAATCAGCCGGAAGCGGCAATCGGCAGCTTCCACCAGCTTGGCCTCGAGATCTGCCATGTCGGAATTGGCATAACGCAGCCGCCTTGCCTTGCAGAGTCGGACGCCATCAATGATCGAGGCATGGTTCAGCGCATCGGAAATAATTGCATCTTCCGGCCCGAGCAGGGTTTCAAACAGGCCGGTATTGGCATCAAAGCAGGACGAATAAAGGATCGCATCCTCCATGCCGAGGAAAGCGGCAATCCGGGCCTCCAGTTCCTTGTGTTCTTCCTGGGTGCCGCAGATGAAGCGCACCGACGACATGCCGTAGCCGTACTTTTCCAGCGCTGCCTTGCCCTTTGCCACCAGTTCGGGATGGCCTGAAAGGCCGAGATAGTTGTTGGCGCACAGATTGATGACCCGGCGGCCACCGGCAAGTTCAACGCTGCCGGCCTGAGGCGAGATGATGGTTCGTTCCTTCTTGAACAGGCCGGCTTCCCTGAGCCCGTCCAGTTCGCCCGACAACATGTGTGAAAACCGGGAACCTGCGGCCATTCCGTCGGCATCAGACATTTTGCCATCCTCGCTCTGCTTGTCGCTCATGGCCACCGGGGCCTTCTCCATGGCGCTTCCATAACACTGGTCCCTACCTGGCGCCATCCGCTTTCAATTGACACGATTTGCTGCTTCGCTATCAAGATGGAAATCAGTTGCCTTGGAAGCGGCGGGAGGATTTCAGATGAAAATGTCGGGCGAACAGAGGATCGAGGCAAGCGTGGAGCGCGTCTGGGAGGCCCTGAACGATCCTGACGTTCTCAAGGCATCCATTCCAGGCTGCGACAGCCTTGAAAAGAAATCCGACACCGAACTGGCAGCGACGGTCACGCTGAAAATCGGGCCGGTGAAAGCCAAGTTCAACGGCGAGGTCGAGCTGAAGGACCTCAATCCGCCGCACTCCTACACCATTGTCGGCGAGGGCAAGGGCGGCATTGCCGGTTTTGCCAAGGGTGGCGCGGATGTTTCGCTGGCCGAAGATGGCGATGCCACGATTCTTACCTACACGGCCAAAGCCGATGTGGGCGGCAAGATTGCCCAGCTTGGCAGCCGGTTGATCGATTCAACCTCGAAGAAGCTTGCCGGTGAGTTCTTCAAGAAATTCGGCAAGATCGTTGAAAAAGGCTAATTTGGATCAGCCGCCGAGCAGCAATTCGATCAGGTTCTTGCGCTTTTTCTGACCGTTGGCGTTGGTGCCAAGCCCGGCGCCGGGTCTGGGTCCGCCCTCCATGCTGGAAAGCGGCTTTCTCACCTGATCGTTAACCGCAGACTGCGCATTACCCTCGCTGGCCACGATGGGGGTCTCGGTCTGCTGGCGCGGACGCAGCAGGCTGCCAATTCCCCTGCCCGGCCTTGGGGTCGGGATTACCGCCACGGTTTTCGGCAGATAGAAGCCCGGCAGTTCGGCAACCGGCACGCCTTCATGGGCATCGTTCATGAAAGCGGCAAAAGTCTGCGCCGGCAGGCCACCGCCCGTCACCTTCTTGCTCGGTTCACCGTCATCGTTACCGTACCACACGCCGGTGATGAGATTTGCCGTGTAGCCGACAAACAACGCATCGCGAAAGTTCTGGGTCGTGCCGGTCTTGCCGGCCACCTGCCAGCCCCTGATGCGGGCTGCCTTGCCCGTGCCTTCCTCAACCACGCGCTGGAGCATCTGGTTCATCATTCCGACGATCACCGGATCGACGACCTGAGCTGCGGCGGAAGAATTGCGCTCGTAGAGAACCTTTCCTTCCTGGGTCGTCACGCGCTTGATGAGGAAGGGTTCGGCAAGATAGCCGCCATTGGCAAAGGGTGCATAGGCGGCGGTCAGTTCCAGCAGGCTGACCTCGGACGTGCCAAGAGCAATGGAAGCGTTGCGCGCCAGTTTGGAGTGAATGCCAAGGCGCTCAGCCGCCTGAATTACCGTTTTCGTACCGGCTTCGGCGATCATCTGTGCAGCGATGGTGTTGAGCGACAAGGACAGGGCCTCGGAAAGGGTGACCGGGCCGCGGTATTTACGGTCGTAGTTTTCCGGCTTCCAGGCCCCAATGGCCACGGGACGGTCAACCCGCACCGAATCAGGATTCAGACCGCTTTCCATGGCGGCGAGATAGACCAGCGGCTTGAAGGCCGAGCCCGGCTGGCGCCTGGCATCGACCGCCCGGTTGAACTGACTGTCGGCATACTCCACCCCGCCGACCATCGCCCGGACAGCGCCGGTACCATCGATGGAAACCAGTGCGCCCTGGCTGAGATTCAGCTGCTTGCCTTTTTCTTCAATCCTGCTGCGGATCAGTGCCCCGGCCCGCTTTTGCAGGTCGAGGTCGACAGTCGTATCGACCACCAGATCATGGCGCACCTCGCCGATCAGATCGGGAAGCTGCTTCATGATCAGATCGGCAACGTAGTGCTGGGAGCCGCTCCAGTAGTGCTTGGCTTTCTTGGCCTCCATGGAAAGCGCGGTTGCCATCTCCCGATCGGATACAAAGCCTGCCCGCTGCATGGCACCGAGCACAACCTGCGCCCGTTCTTCCGCACCTTTCGGATTGCGGGCAGGGCTGAGCGTGGAAGGCGCCTTGAGCAGGCCTGCCAGCAGAGCCGCCTCGGCAAGGTTCACATCGCGAGCCGACTTGTTGAAATAACGCCGGGCCGCCGCATCGACGCCATAGGCGCCGGAGCCGAAATAGACCCTGTTGAGGTAGAGTTCGAGAATTTCGTCCTTGGTGTATTTCTGCTCAAGCCACACGGCAATAATGGCTTCCTGCACCTTGCGCTCGAGATCGCGCCGGGGCTCGAGAAACAGGTTTTTCGCCAATTGCTGCGTCAGCGTGGAGCCACCCTGAACCAGATGGCCAGCCATGAGATTGGAGGCCATGGCGCGGGCGATGCCGAGGGGATCGATGCCGAAATGGGAGTGGAACCGCCGGTCCTCGATGGCAATAACGGCCATGGGAATGTAGGGCGACATCTCATCAAGGGAGACGGTTTGTCCACCGGTCAAGCCACGATTGGCGATTAGTTCTCCCTCGACCGAAACGATGCGCACATTGGGCGGCCGGTCGGGAATTTGCCAACTGGAAGATTGTGGCAGCTTGGCACCGTACCACACGAACATGCCGGCAACGCCGATAAAGCCCCAGATGCCGATTACCAGTGTCCAGTAGGTGGCAAACCGCAGCAAGCCGGAAAGGCCACCCTTGCGGGCACCCCTGCGCCGTGCGCCCGATTTTCCGGACTTGCCCTGCCTGCGGCTGCGGGACGGGCATGGTGTTGCAACCGTGCGCTCTGCAGCATTCGGCCGGCCCGTGTCCTCAAAACCGGGTTCAATGCGGGGACGTGGCGGTCTTCTTCCAGTCATGTTCCGTCCACTCCTGCGGATATTCCGGCTCGTAACGTCCCTGGAAGTGCCTCGTGACACTCCATTGCCCATCGGGCCTTGCTGGCAGATCAGATTTTCAGGGGATTTGGCCGGCTTCGGATTGTCAGGGTAAGTGAAGTGTAAATGCGGCCATTTAATGAGGGGTAAAGAACGGCTGTCTTTACCCTTGATATTTACCAAATCGCCCGAAAACGGGACAAATCGTTAAAATTTGAACGATCCGGGAAAGGGTTTCCAAACATATCTGCAAAAGAATGGCGGCAACCGTTCCGCCGGGCCTACGGGCCGCCGGTAAATGCAGGAGTTCCGCATGCAGCCGACATCCGCTACCGGCTTGAGCCGATCGGCATTTTCCCATCAGCAGGGCCGTGTCGACTGGGTCGATTACGCCAAGGGCATCTGTATCCTACTGGTCGTCATGATGCACTCCACGCTTGGCGTCGAAAAGGCAGCAGGCGCAACCGGCTGGCTTGGATATGTCGTCGAATTCTCGCGGCCTTTCCGCATGCCGGACTTCTTCCTGATTTCCGGGCTTTTTCTCGGCCTTGTCATCGACCGCCCATGGCTGCGCTATCTCGACCGCAAGGTCGTCCACTTCTTCTATTTCTATGTGCTGTGGCTGACGATCCAGTTCGCCTTCAAGGCGCCCGGCTGGATGGCAGAAGGCCTGTCGCCGGCAGGCCTAGCCGGTAATTACCTTCTTGCCTTCATCGAACCGTTCGGCACGCTGTGGTTCATCTACATGCTGCCGGTCTTTTTCATCGTCACACGGCTAACCAAGAGCCTGCCCTGGTGGAGCGTTCTTGGCGCTGCAGCACTGCTGGAAATCCTGCCAATCCATACCAGCTGGCTGATGATCGATGAGTTCGCTGCCCGCTATGTCTATTTCCTCGCCGGCTATCTGTTTGCCGGACACATCTTCTCGCTGGCGAGCTGGGTCCGCGAAAACGGTTCGGCTGCGCTTGGCCTGCTTTTCGCCTGGGCTGCTACCAACGCGCTGATCGTTTTTGCGCCGGTCACAGTTGAAATGCAGCAGATTCTCGGTATCTCAAGCTATTCGCAACTGCCCCTGGTTTCGCTGATGCTCGGCGGCATGGGCGCGCTTGCCATTATCTGCGGCTCGGTACTGCTTTCGAAATTCTCCTGGACGGGCTTTCTGGAATATCTCGGCCGCAATTCCATCGTCGTCTATCTGGCGTTCTTCCTGCCGATGGCTGTCACGCGCGCGGTTCTGCTGAAGTTCGCGCCCTTCCTCGACATCGGCACGGTTTCCGCCCTGGTGATGCTGGCAGCAGCCACAGGTCCGGTGATCCTCTACTGGATGATCCAGTGGAGCGGCTACGGCAAGTTCCTGTTCCATCGCCCTGCCTGGGCATGGATCGACCGGCCTTCGGTACCGATGGCGACCAAGGCGCGTCTGCACCCTGCTGAATAGGAGCGACCGGGGCTTGTTGGCCCGAGCGGGCTGCTAGGTCAGAACTTCCATGATCCGGGCCCAGGAGCGTGCGCCCTTGTGAAAACTCGTCAGATTGTACTTCTCGTTGGGTGAGTGGATGCAGTCGTCATCCAGCCCGAAGCCAACCAGCAGGGACTGCATTTTCAGAATCTGTTGAAAATGACCGACCACGGGGATCGAACCGCCCATGGCTGAAAGCACGGCGGGCCTGCCCCATTCCGCCTTCAGCGCGGCGGACGCTTTCTGAAGTTCCGGCATCTGATAATCAAGCTGGATGGCGCCGCTCGCCCCTTCGGAGACGAAACTCGCCTTGCAGTCGGCGGGGATGTTCTCCTTCACATATTTGCGGAAAGCCGTGAGAATTTTCTTCGGATTCTGGTTCCCAACCAGGCGGAAGGAAACCTTGGCGCTTGCTTCTGCAGGAATAACCGTCTTGAAGCCCTCTCCGGTATAGCCGCCGTAAATGCCGTTGATTTCGCAGGTTGGTCTCGACCAGATCATTTCCAGCACGCTGCGGCCTTTTTCACCGGCAGGTATCTTCAGCCCGACCTCGCCCAGAAAGGCCTTTTCGGAGAACTTCAGACCTGCCCACTGCTTCTTCACCGAAGCGGGAATTTCCGGCACGCCGTCATAGAAACCCGGCAGGGTAACCTTGCCGTTCCTGTCATGCAGGCTGGAAAGGACATCGGCAAGCACATGGATCGGATTGCGGGCGGCCGAACCATACATGCCGGAGTGGAGATCCCGGCTGGCGGCATGAATGGTGACTTCCTCGCCGATCAGGCCACGCAACGCAGTCGTGATCGAGGGGGTTTTGGCATCCCACATGCCGGTGTCGCAGACCAGCGCAATGTCGGCTTTCAGCTCTTTACTGTATTCCTTCAGGAAACGGATCAGCGACGGCGAACCGGACTCTTCCTCACCTTCGAAAAGGATCGTGACATTGACCGGCAGGTTGCCGGTTTCCGCCTTCCATGCCCGGCAGGCTTCGACAAAGGTCATCAGCTGGCCCTTGTCATCGGCCGTACCGCGACCGGTGATCTGCTCGGCGCCGCCTTTTCCCTTGACGATTTTCGGTTCAAAGGGAGGGTGGTTCCAAAGCTCCAGCGGATCGACAGGCTGCACATCATAGTGACCGTAGAACAGAACCGTCGGCGCACCTTTCGCCTTGTGGTGCTTGGCAACCACCATCGGGTGGCCCGGCGTCTTGACCGACTTTGCCGAGAAGCCGATCGATTTCAGGTCTTTCACCAGCCAGGCGGCAGCATCGGCGCATTGTTTGCGGTAAGCGGGATCGGTGGATATGCTCTCGATGCGCAGCAGGTCGAAAAGCCGGCGGGTTGCCAGCTCAAGATCACGATCGATACGATCAAGTACATTCTGCAGGGCGGACATGAAACCTCCAGCGGCCGTTGTGAAAACGTAGCTGGACACTGCCCCGGCAAAAGGTGCGGCACAAGGGGCAAATTGACGGCAAGACGCCAACAGCGCTCTTCAGGTTTCACCAGCCCCGGAAAAGCCTGAATGGCTATGTAAAATCAGCGTATTACGATGCCGCCCCATTTCTGCCGAAACAGGGCGCTCAAAAGGAAATTGTTTACTGAGGAAAACTGGTCCAGGGCTGCCCCGCATGCGGCGGGTGGGAAAACGCGGTGGCAGCCCTGACCAAGTTCGCAGCAGCCGATCTGGCAACCGGGCTGCGATCAATGGGGAGCGCGGGGGGACGACCACTCCTCCAAGGCCAGTCAAACACTGGCCCGTGACAAAAATGTGAATACACTTGGGGTGTTTCAAGTGCCTGTGGAAAACTTTCCATGGCCGATTGGGGTGACTGGAGGAAGCATGACCAAAATGCACGACTACGTGACCACAATCCGCTGGACGGGGAACCGGGGTGAGGGCACGAAAACCTATCAGGGCTACGACCGGAACTGGGATCTTTCCGGTGAAGGCAAGCCGGTAGTTTCCTGTTCCAATGATCCACTGCTCGGCGGTAACGCTTCAAAATACAATCCCGAGGATCTTCTGCTGGCTGCCGTCTCCTCCTGCCACATGCTCTGGTACCTGCATCTGGCGAGCAATCTGGGGATCGTCGTGGAAAGCTATGAGGACAATCCCCTCGCAAAGGGCGAAATGGAACCCTCCGGAAAAGGCCGCTTCGTCTCCTGTACCCTGCGGCCAGCGATTGCCATTTCACAGGGTGATCTCGACGAGGCCCATGCGGTTCACGGACGCATTCACGAATTCTGCTTCATCGCCCGGTCGGTCGCATTTCCGATCGAAATCGAAGCCGATATCCGCCGGATATAGAAATTCCTAGCTTTCTTCCGTCAGCGCCTCGGCGACGAAATCAAGCCGGTCTTGGCCCCAGAACATTTTCTTGCCGACAAAAAAGGTTGGCGCGCCAAACGCGCCGCGAGCAGCCAGTTCCTCGTTGATATCGAATACGCGCTGCTTGAGAGCCGGGTCCTGAATGGCGGCGGTGTAGTCTTCCGGGCGGATGCCGGCCGCCTGCACCACATCCGCAATCACTTCCATATCGCTGATATCCCGGTCATCGGCCCACATGGCCTGATAAAACCCATTACCTAGCGCCATGAATTCGGGCTTGTCCTGCCAGGCGATCAGGCCGCGCATGGCGGTCAGCGATGACATTGGAAAGCTGGAGTTCATGCGGAACGGCACGCCATAGCGCCTTGCCCAGGCATTGAGGTCCTGAAACAGCCATCTGCCCTTGTTGGGCACGGTGATCGGGCTCGCGCTGCCGGCGGTCTTGAACAGTCCCGGCAGAAAAAACGGCCGGTAGAGGATTTCGGCGCCGGTATCGGCGGCAAATTTCGGCATTTGGGTCCAGGCGAGATAGCTCGCCGGACTGACGATATCGAAGTAGAATTCCACCTGTTTTGTCATTGCGATCGCGCTCTTGAGCAAATTGTCAGCAGTGCCGGCTCTTCCGGCCAGCCAGCCTTGCATTTCCCATTATGGTGGGCAATCGTGCGCCCACAAAATTCAGTCTTTGGCAAAACCGGCAAAGCCTGAAAACATCATGTGATGCAGGAAACAGCAGCCAGCCAATGAAATCGGGTGATCACCTCTTTCTGGTCGATGGATCGGCCTACATCTTTCGCGCCTATCACGCGTTGCCGCCACTGACCCGCAAGTCGGACGGATTGCCGGTGGGTGCCGTTTCCGGTTTCTGCAACATGTTGTGGAAGCTTTTGCAGGAAGCACGCGATACGTCAGTGGGTGTGGTGCCGACGCATTTTGCGGTCATCTTCGACTATTCGTCGAAAACCTTCCGCAATGAGATTTTTCCCGAATACAAGGCCAACCGTTCCGAGCCGCCGGAAGACCTACGTCCGCAATTCGGCCTGATCCGGGAGGCGACCCGCGCCTTCAACCTGCCCTGCATCGAGATGGAAGGCTATGAAGCCGACGATCTGATCGCGACCTATGCGAAGGAGGCAGCCAGTGCAGGCGGCGATGTTACCATCATTTCCTCTGACAAGGACCTGATGCAGCTCATCGGGCCGAAGGTGTCGATGTATGACTCCATGAAGGACCGGCAGATGGGCGTGCCGGAGGTCATTGAGAAATGGGGCGTGCCGCCGGAGAAGATGATCGACCTGCAGGCGCTGTCGGGCGATTCGACCGACAACATTCCAGGCGTGCCGGGGATCGGGCCGAAGACGGCGGCGCAATTACTGGAAGAATATGGCGATCTGGAAACCCTGCTCGCCCGTGCAGGCGAGATCAAGCAGAACAAGCGGCGTGAGAATCTGATCGAATATGCCGATCTGGCACGTATTTCGAGGAAGCTGGTGACGCTGGTCGATGATGTGCCGCTGGAAGTGCCGCTGGATGGGCTGGTGCTGGAAGCAACCGACGGACCGAAACTGGTGGCGTTCCTCAAGGCGATGGAATTCACCACGCTGACCCGCAAGGTCGGCGAGATCACCGGAACCGAACTTGCCGAAGTCGAGCCGGCAGCGGTGACATCCGAAATCTGGGAAGACATGCGCGGTCCCGATTCCGATGGCGCTACGGCTGATGCAGGCGACGTTGCAACGGATGGGCCTTCCGACGGCATCTGGACGCCGCAGGGGCTTGCGCAGTCGCGAGCGGAAGCAGCCGCTTCTGCAGAGTTCGATGTTTCCGCCTACGAGACGGTACGTACCACGGAAGCCTTGAATCGCTGGATCGAAGATGCCGGAGAAAGTGGTTATCTGGCTGTCGATACCGAAACCACATCACTCGATCCGATGCAGGCCGAACTGGTCGGCATCTCGCTTGCGACTGCACCCGGCAAGGCCTGTTACATTCCGCTCACCCATACCGATGGCAGCGGCGATCTTCTGGGCGGCGGAAGAAGCGCCGACCAGCTCGAGGAAGCCGATGTGCTGGGCTTGCTCAAGCCGGTGTTTGAAAATCCCGCGATCCTGAAGATCGGCCAGAACATGAAATATGACTGGCTGATTTTTGCCGAACGCAACATTTATCTGACGCCCTTCGACGACACCATGCTGCTTTCCTATGTGCTGGATGCGGGTCGCGGCAACCACGGCATGGATGAACTCTCCAGGCGCTGGCTCGGCCATGAATGCATCTCCTACAAGTCGCTGACCGGAACGGGCAAATCGAAGATCACTTTCGAGCAGGTCGATATCGCCAAGGCGACCGAATACGCCGCCGAAGATGCCGATGTCACCTACCGGCTGTGGCAGGTGCTGAAACCGCGGCTTGCCGCCGAAGGCCTGGCAAGCGTCTACGAAAGGCTCGAGCGCCCGCTGGCCGATGTGCTGGCGCGGATGGAGCAACGGGGGATTTCCGTCGACCGGCAGATTCTTTCCCGCCTGTCGGGAGAACTCGGCCAGGCGGCAGCGCGCGTGGAGCAGGAAGTCTACGAACTGGCAGGCGAGAGTTTCAACATCGGTTCGCCCAAGCAGTTGGGCGACATCCTGTTCGGAAAGCTCAACCTGCCGGGCGCCAGCAAGACGAAAACCGGGCAATGGTCAACTTCGGCCCAGGTGCTCGATGACCTTGCCGCCGAGGGGCACGAACTGCCCCGCAAGATCGTCGGCTGGCGGCAGCTTACCAAGCTGAAATCGACCTATACCGATGCCCTGCCCGATTACATCAATCCGCGCACCAAGCGGGTTCACACCTCCTATGCCATGGCCTCCACCTCGACGGGCAGGTTGTCCTCATCGGAACCAAACCTGCAGAACATCCCGATCCGAACCGAGGAGGGACGGCGGATCAGAACTGCTTTCGTGGCGGAAAAGGGCAACAAGCTGGTTTCGGCAGACTATTCGCAGATCGAATTGCGGGTGCTGGCCCATATCGCGGATATTCCGCAGCTGCGTCAGGCTTTTGCCGACGGGCTCGATATTCACGCGATGACAGCATCAGAGATGTTCAACGTTCCGGTCGAGGGCATGGACCCGATGGTGCGGCGGCGCGCCAAGGCAATCAACTTCGGCATCATCTACGGCATTTCAGCTTTCGGTCTTGCCAACCAGCTCGGTATCGAGCGGTCGGAAGCGAGCGATTACATCAAGAAGTATTTCGAGCGCTTTCCCGGCATCAGGGACTACATGGAGGAGACCAAGCGGATCTGCCGCGAGCGCGGCTATGTGGAAACGATTTTCGGCCGGCGCGCGCATTATCCCGACATCAAGGCCTCCAATCCGCAGATGCGCGCCTTCAACGAGCGCGCGGCGATCAACGCGCCCATTCAGGGTTCGGCCGCTGATATCATCCGCCGGGCCATGGTGCGCATGGATGATGCGATCGAAGATGCAGGTCTTTCCGCCCGCATGCTGCTGCAGGTGCATGACGAACTGATTTTCGAAATACCGGAAGGCGAGGTGGAACAAAGCCTGCCGGTTATCTGCAAGGTGATGGAAGACGCGCCCTTTCCTGCCCTGCAGTTGAAAGTGCCGCTGCAGGTCGATGCCAAGGCTGCCGACAACTGGGACGAGGCACACTGAGCGTAACCGCGATGTGGCCAGCGCAAACCCGCACCCTGTTGTGATCACAGGTTACCGGCAGGTGCTTGCCAAGCCACTCTTTTATCAGCATCATGACGGGCGGTGCGACCCGTAAACCCGTGCCGGAGGAGTCAAATACATGTTCCCGGAAACCAACCCCGCGCCCGGTTTCAAGATGCATCCCGAGCACAAGGTGGAGACGCGCCTCTACCGGGGCAAGGTTCGCGTTCATGCCGACGGGACGCCGGTTGCGGAAACACAATATGCGGTCGTGGTGGAGGAAACCAACCACGCGCCCGTCTATTACATCCCCTTCGACGATATCGACGAACAGCTTCTGACGCCCTCAAACCATGTGACACGATGCCCGTTCAAGGGAAAGGCACGCTACTGGAACCTGAAGATCGGTGAACACGAGATCGACAATGCGGTCTGGGCCTATGAGACGCCTTATGACGAAGTGCTGGAACTGGCGGGACTTGCGGCGTTTTTCCCCAACAAGGTGGCTGTCGAGGTTTCGGACGGCTGACCATCCGACCCCCGATCACAGATAGGTCGAGCGCTCCAGCGGCGTGATCTCGTTCATGAATTCGGTGAACTCGACTTTCTTTATCTCCGCATAGATGCGCTGCAATTCTGCGCCGAGAATATCGCCGATGAACTCTGATTTCTCGAAATCCTCAATCGCGTCGTCCATGTCATCGGAAAGGGTCGGCAGCTTCATTGTATAGGCGCTTCCCTCGATGGGTTCCGGTGGTGCCTTGGCTTCCTCCAGCCCCTTCAGCATGGCGCCGAGGACGGCAGCGAGAACGAAGTAGGGATTGGCGTCGGCGCCTGACAAACGGTGTTCCAGCCGGTTGGCGGCAGGCTCGGAAGCGGGCACGCGCACGGCAACGGAACGGTTGTTGCGGCCCCATGCAATGCGGGTCGGCGCATAGGAACCCGGTTGCAGGCGGCGGTAGCCGTTGAAGCTCGGAATGAAGATCAGCAATGAATCGCGCATGGTGGAAAGCAGGCCGGCGGCGGCATGGGCCAAACGCTCTTCGCCCGCATCGCCGGAAAAGATGTTGGCGCCTTCCTTGTCGATCAGGCTGGCATGGACATGCATGCCATTGCCCGGCCATTCAAGAAACGGTTTGGCCATGAAGGTGGCGCGCAGGCCGTGCTTGTTCGAACATTCGGCAATCAGGCGTCGCAGCAGCACCGTGTCGTCGGCGGCAGCCATGGGATCTGCCCGGTGCTTCAGGTTAACCTCGAACTGGCCGGGGGCTGCCTCCTTGATGATGGTGTCGATCGGCAGGCCCATGGCGAGGGCGCCGGCGCGAATATCGGCGAAAAGCTCGCTCTGACCAGACAGTTCCGACAGCGAATACATGTTCTGCGGCTCCGGCCCGAAAGCGCCATGGGCGCGGTCCCGGTCGCGCATCATCTTGCCGGTAGCCTGAAAGGCGGCAGGGTCGACCAGATAGAATTCAAGCTCAAAAGCGACAACCGGCGTCAGGCCGGCCTTTTCGAGACGGTCTACAACCTTTTGAAGCGCGTTACGCGGATCGGCATGAAAGGGCTCGCCCTTGTCGTCCAGCATCGACATCAGAACCTGAGCCGTCGGGTGACCGGCCCAGTTGACCCTGGAGATGCGGCCCTCGATAGCGCGGCAGAAACCGTCCCGGTCTCCGGTATCGATGTGCAAACCGGTTTCCTCGACCTCCCTGCCCCAGATATCGAGACCGAAAATCGACATGGGCAGGTTGATGCCCGGATGGCACACTTTCTTCAGCGCCTCGGCCGGCGCCCACTTGCCGCGCATGACGCCATTGATGTCGGCGATCAGCAGATCGACCGACTCAATATCGGAATTTTCCAGTAGAAAGGATTCGCCCGCGCTGAGCGGTGCTGCCTTGGCGGCGGTTTGGTTTTCATTCTGATTCATTGCTATTGCAGCCTGATACTGTCAGCGGCGGTTTCGGGGGTGCCGTGTCTTTCCTGCCATCTGGCCGGTGTTCCAAACCAGCTCGCAGCAAGCCATGTGCCCAGCCTGTTTCCTTCTTGCCCGAATGCCGGTTTTGTGATCTCCATCGGTGATAATCAATTGTGCATGGAATCCATCATGAACGTCAATCTGTCCACTGCCGATCTGCGCCAGAAAGATGCGGCGCATCACTTTCACCCCTTTACCGATCACAAAACACTCGGCCTCGATGAACGCCGGGTGATTGTGCGCGCTGATGGCGTATGGATGTGGG
>JAGRLQ010000086.1 GCA_020441735.1 Nitratireductor sp. | reverse complement strand
TCATCGCCTGGGAAAGCAGTTCCCGATTGGCACTGACGCTGAGTTTTGCCGGGATATTGATCTCGAAGGTCACTCCTTCTTCCTCCGCAACCGGCTCATACAGCTCGGCAACATCGTTCAGCAGTTCGCTGAGATCGGTTTCCTGCAATTCGGCAACGTGGGAACCGGCCTCAACCCGGCTGATCATCAGCAGGGCGTTGAAGGTCTTGATGAGTTGGTCGGCCTCCAGAATGATTTCCGACAGCAGTTCCTGCCTGTGGCCATTGCTGGCCGCAGCAAGGGCCTGATCGGCCTTGTTTCGCAAGCGGGTGAGCGGCGTCTTGAGGTCATGGGCGATGGAGTCGGAGACGTTGCGCAACCCCTCATCCAGAAGGAAGATGCGGTCGAGCATCAGGTTCATCCGGCCCGAGAGCCTGTCGAACTCGTCGTTCGATCCGACCACCGGGAGGCGTTCGCTGCGGTCGCCGGCAAGAATGCGCTCGGTTGATCGGGACACCATGTCGATCCGTTTGAGTGCGCGCCGGCCAACAAAGAACCAGATCAGGATCGCCGCCAGCAGCATCATGCCCATGGAGAGGGAAAGCGCCCGGCGAACGACATTGCGAAAACGCTCTGGTTCACCGATATCCTGACCGATCAGGATGCGCATGCCGTTGGGCAATTCCATGATGCGCGCCACTGCCCGGCTTGAGCGCTCGTCATCGTCGTCGTGATCGACAAGGCTTTCGTATTCGAACGGATGCTCCTGCCAGCCGGTCTTGGCCAGCACATCGGGATCAACGGAAAGAACGTTACCGGCAAGGATGCGCCCATCCGGGCCGATAACGACGTAAAGATTGGCATCGGGTGCATGGGAGCGGCGTTCCATCTCGCGGATCATGCCGTTAAGGCCGCGATTGCCGTAGATTCTCTCGAGCGACTGGATTTCCTCGTTGATGGACTGACGGAACTGCTGGCGCAGATAATCCACCGCCCCGCCTGTCATGTAGAAAATCAGAATCACCGCCAGAATGCCGAACGCGAAGGTGTAGGCAATCGACAGGCGGATAGCCGTCACGCGCGAAAGCTGTTTCAGGCGATCCCACATTCGTCAGGTCATGCTTTCGGTGCGCAGCATATAGCCCGCGCCGCGAACTGTATGCAGCAGGGGTGGATCGAAATCCTTGTCGATCTTGCCGCGCAGCCTGGAGATGTGCACGTCGATCACATTGGTCTGGGGATCGAAGTGATAGTCCCATACTTCTTCCAGAAGCATGGTTCGCGTTACGACCTTTCCGGCATTGCGCATGAGGTATTCGAGCAGGCGGAATTCACGGGGTTGCAGCAATATCTTCTGACCTGCCCGGCTCACTTCACGGCTCAGACGGTCGAGCGTCAGATCGCCAACGGTGAGCGTTGTTTCCGCCTCGTCGGGCTTTTTGCGCCGGGCGAGGATTTCAATGCGCGCCAGCAGTTCGGAGAAGGCATAGGGCTTGGTCAGGTAGTCATCGCCGCCGGAGCGCAGACCCTTGACCCGGTCATCGACCTGTCCCAGGGCGGAGAGAATGAGGACGGGGGTGTCATCGCCCTCCGAGCGCAGTTCCCGGATCATGGAGAGCCCATCGCGCTTGGGCATCATCCGGTCTACGACCAGCACGTCATAGGAAGCGTCACGGGCCATTTCGAGACCGGTTTCGCCATCGGCGGCCTCATCGGGAACGTGGCCGGCTTCTTTCAATGCCCGGGCAAGGTAGGCGGAAGCCTCCAGATCGTCTTCTACAATCAGAATTTTCATGGCGATACTTTCCTGGAAGTTTCCTATCACAATCAGCGATCAAGAAAACCTGCCGGCTGCCTGCAATACGGGCTTTAAAAAGGCGGCGGCGGGCTGAGGGGAGTCTGCCCGCCGCCTATCGGCCGGCTATACTGTGTTACCAGATGCCAGCCTATTCGCTGTAAGGCTTATGCCTTCGGGAAGGGTACAGCGACAAACCGTGAATTGCCCTCACGCTCGATCTGGAAGAGCGTACTCTTGCGCCCCTTTTCCTCGGCATCGCGGACCGCCTTGACAACATCCTGCGGTGTCTTGACAGGTTCACCATTGACCGAACCGATGATGTCGCCAGAGCGGATGCCCTTGCGGTCGGCACTGCTTTCAGGCGCCACTTCCAGCACCATCACGCCACCATCCGGACCCTCGCCCAGGGCAAGGCCGAGCTTGCCAGTGCGCGACGGATCGCCACCATCATCATCGCTCTCGAGCGATGCGGTTTTGCCCAGTGTACCGAGTGTAACCTCGACTTCCTGCATCTCGCCGTCGCGGTAGACAGTGAGCTTCGCCGTGCTGTCAGGATCAAGCTGGCCAATCATGCGGGCAAGCGCGCGGGGTCCGCGGACCTTCTCGCCATTGACTGCGGCAATCACATCGCCGGCGCGAATGCCGGCCTTTGCTGCCGGGCTGTCTTCCTGCGGTTCGGTGACCAGCGCCCCACGGGCATCTTCGAGATCAAGCGCCTCAGCGATATCGCGGGTAACGGGCTGGATCTGAACCCCGAGCCAGCCGCGCACGACGCTGCCATTCTGGATCAGTTCATCGACGATTTCGCGGGTCGTGGAGGCCGGGATGGCAAAAGCAATGCCGACATTGCCGCCGCTGGGCGAAAAGATTGCCGTATTGACGCCGATGACCTCGCCTTTCAGGTTGAAGGCGGGACCGCCAGAATTGCCCTTGTTGACGGCTGCATCGATCTGGATGAAGTCGTCATAGCGGTTGGAGCCGATCTCGCGGCCCTGGGCGGAGATGATGCCGGCGGTTACCGTGCCGCCAAGGCCAAACGGATTACCGACGGCAACCACCCAGTCGCCAATGCGGGAGTTGTCCTCGGCAAAGCCGACATAAGTGAATTTGCGTTCCTCATCGACCTTGAGCACTGCAAGATCGGAGCGCTCATCGGCGCCGATCAGCTTGGCTTCATATTCGGTGCCATCATCCATCTTGATGATGTATTTGGAACCACCCTCCACCACGTGGTTGTTGGTAACGAGATAACCATCCTCGGAGATGAAGAAGCCCGATCCCTGGGACATGCCGAAACGGCGGCCATGACGGCGGTCGCGCGGGCCATCATCGTCACGGCGGTCGCGCTCACTGTAGCGGCGGCCATCGTCGTCGCGGCGGTCACGGTCGCTGAACCGGCGACGGTCATCATCGCGATCGCGAGGTCCCCGTTCGCCAAAGCGCTCTCCGAAAAAGCGTTTGAAGAACTCGGGATTACGGCGGAAAAACTCCGGCAGATCATCATCGTCGCGGCGATCGAAACGATAGTCGCGGCGGAAATCGCGATCATTGGAGGCAGGCTGCAGCATCTGCTCGACACGGACACTGACCACGGCCGGGGAAACTGCTTCAACCACGTCGGCAAAACCGGGATTGGCCGGCGCAGGCAGTTGGACCGCTTCCGCGTTTGCCGCCGGCAGCGACAGCAGGGATCCGGTTCCGGGGACCGCCGTAAAGGCGCTTACCGCAACGGCGGATGCCAACAGGGTAGCCCTGACGAATTTCAATGTGCTGTTGGATTTCATGCTTTTCCCTCTGATTCAGACGCCGTGATTGGGGGCGTTCCGGTTTTGAGTTTCAGACTTCAAGCGGGTATCCGAATGAGACTGGAGGACCATTCGGATGCCCGTTTCAGACCGGAATATGGGAAAAGCCAGGTTACGCGATGCTTACAGACGCATTAAAAAACGTTCATGTTGGCAAAAACTTACGCGTGCTGCCGTCAGTCTTCCCCGGCCAGGCTGGTGGTGATGTCGGAAGAAGCATGCAGGGTGCGGTGCACCGGACACTTGTCAGCAATCTTCAAAAGCGCCCCTGCCATCTCGCCGTCGATGCCGGGTTTCAATTTGATGGTGCGGTGGAAGCGGTCCACCTTGCCGCCCTCTCCCTTGCGCTCATCCGAGCAGGTTTCGCAGTCCGCCGCGTGGATCTTGGCGTGATCCACCGTCACCGAAACCGGCGAAATGTCCCACCCCTTTCGGTCGGCATACATTTTGAGGGTCATCGAGGTGCAGGCCGCCAGTCCGATGGCCACATAATCATAGGGAGACGGGCCGGTATCGTCACCGCCGTAGGATTTCGGCTCGTCGGCAAACATGTGATGGCGGCCCGACTGCACGAGATTCTGAAACTTGCCGACACCGGTATCGGTGACGGTAATGCCCATCTCGTCCGCCGTTTCAGCGGCAACATCCGACTGAGGCACATAGCGCTGCACCCAAGCCGCGATGGTCGAGGCGACAAACTCAGCATCCTCCGCCCTAGTCAACAGGTGGTCGGCGGTATCGAGCGACACGAAGCTCTTGGGGTGCCTGGCGGCGGTGAAGATGTTGCCGGCGTTTTCGATTCCGACGGTCTGGTCAACGGGAGAATGGAAGATCAGCAGTGGTTTTTTCAAAGCCTTGACGTGGCTCTCCACGGAGCTTGCCGAGACGTCATCGAGGAACTGTTTTTGAATGGTGAAGCGCCGCCCGCCAAGGGTCACTTCAGCGCTTCCCTGCGTTTCGATCTTTTCAAGATCGGCACCAAAGCTATGGGTCACATGGGCAGCATCCGCCGGTGCGCCTATCGTCACCACTGCCCTAGCCTCGGGAATGCCGGAAGCAGCCACAAGGACGGCTGCTCCGCCAAGCGAATGGCCGATCAGGATCGACGGTGCCGCATAGTGTTCGCGCAGAAAGTCGGCCGCGCTGACAAGATCGGCAACGTTGGAGGAAAAATTGGTGGAGGCGAATTCGCCACCCGACATGCCAAGGCCGGTAAAATCAAAGCGCAGGACGGCGATGCCTCGTGCTGCCAGATCGGCCGAAATGCGCCTCGTTGCGTTCAGGTCCTTCGAGCAGGTGAAGCAATGGGCAAAAAGCGCATAGGCATTGACGGGGCCGAGCGGCAGATCAAGCCTCGCGGCAAGCGTGGCGCCGCTTGCACCGGGAAACTCAAGGCGCAGTGATTCCATGATGAACTCCTTTGGTCGACCGGGCAGGCAGTCCTACCGAAAGGTTCAATCACGATCATCCAGAATTTTCGTGAGCTTTTCGTGTTCGGCAGCGGTCAGTTCGGCGGAAGCGGACTCCTTCTCCCCTTCCCGCCTGCGGAAATAGCGCAATGCCAGCAGGAAACCGCCCAGCAGGCCCAAAAGGGGGGCAGCCCAGAGCACCAGGTTGGCAACGGAAAAGCGCGGCTTGAGCAGAACGAATTCGCCATAACGGGCAACGAGAAAATCCAGGACTTCCTGATCGCTGTCGCCCGCCGAGAGGCGCTCGCGCAACAGAATGCGCAGATCGCGGGCAAGGTCGGCATCGGAATCGTCGATCGACT
>JAGRLQ010000085.1:1657-13075 GCA_020441735.1 Nitratireductor sp. | reverse complement strand
GTCGCCGACTTCATCGGCGACATCAACATCCTCGACGCCACCATCGTCTCCTGTTCGGGCGGCGTGGTGACGCTGGACACGCCCGATGCGGGCACCGTCACCGTCAACCAGGACCTCGACGCCGCGCCCGGAACCAGGGCGTTCATCGCGATCCGGCCGGAGAAGATGCGCGTTGTGAGCGACGACACGCCGAACCGGATGAGCGGCGAGGTCTGGGACATCGCCTATCTGGGCGACCTGTCGATCTACCACGTCAAGCTGCCGTCCGGCGCCGTGGTCAAGGCGTCGCAAACGAACGTGACCCGGATCGTGGAGCGATCCATTACCTGGGAAGACCAGATCAGCCTCGCCTTCTCGCCCGACGCGGCGACGGTTCTGCTGGACTAGGGGCGCGGCGACATGGAAGGCAGGCTCGGCCGCATCGTCCTCATCCTGGTGCCCTATCTGTGGCTCCTGGTCTTCTTCCTCGTCCCGTTCTTCATCGTCCTGAAGATCTCCTTCAGCCAGACGGCGATTTCCATGCCGCCCTATTTCCCGACCTTCGACCTGTCCGAGGGCTGGTCGGGGATCAAGGCGGCCTTCGCCGAATTGTCCTTCGACAATTACGTCTGGCTGACGGAGGACAACCTCTACATCCGCTCCTACCTGTCGAGCCTGTGGATCGCCGGCACGTCGATGCTGATCACGCTCGTCGTCGGCTATCCGATCGCCTACGGCATGGCCCGAGCCCCGAAGGCGTGGCGGCCGACGCTGCTGATGCTGGTCATCCTGCCGTTCTGGACCTCCTTCCTCATCCGCGTCTATGCGTGGATCGGCATCCTGAAGAAGGAGGGGCTGCTCAACCTGCTGCTCACCAATCTCGGTATCATCGACCAGCCGCTGACCATTCTGAACACCAACACGGCGGTCTATATCGGCATCGTCTATTCCTATCTGCCCTTCATGGTGCTGCCGCTCTACTCGACGCTGGAGAAGATGGATTTCTCGCTGATCGAGGCCGCACAGGACCTCGGCTGCACACCAACCAGCGCCTTCTGGAAGGTCACCTTCCCGCTGTCGCTGCCGGGCGTGGTGGCGGGCTGCCTGCTGGTGTTCATTCCCGCCGTCGGCGAGTTCGTCATTCCCGACCTGCTCGGCGGAACGCAAACGCTGATGATCGGCAAGACGCTGTGGAACGAGTTCTTCTCAAACCGAGACTGGCCGGTGGCTTCGGCGGTTGCAATTGTTCTGCTCCTGCTGCTGGTGGTTCCAATCCTGGTCTTCCAGCGCCTGCTTGAGCGCCAGCAGGAGGCGGATGCGCGATGAGACGGTTTTCCTGGTTCAATGCCACCTCACTGACCTTCGGCTTTGCCTTCCTCTATCTGCCGATCCTGCTGCTGATCATCTATTCCTTCAATGAGTCGAAGCTGGTGACGGTCTGGGGCGGATTTTCGACCAAATGGTACGGCGAGCTGATGCGCAACGAGGCAATGCTCGATGCCGCCTGGGTAACCCTGCGTGTTGCCTTTTTCTCCGCAAGCCTTGCTGCCGTCCTCGGTACCATGGCTGCGCTCGTGCTGGTGCGCTCCGGCCGCTTCAAGGGCCGCACGCTGTTTTCCGGCATGGTCTATGCGCCACTGGTCATGCCGGAAGTTATCACCGGCCTTTCCCTGCTGCTGCTCTTCATCTCGCTCAACCTCGACCGGGGCATGCTGACGGTGACGCTGGCCCACACCACCTTTTCCATGTGTTATGTGGCAGTGGTGGTTTCCTCCCGGCTGGTCACATTCGACCGTTCGCTGGAGGAGGCGGCACTGGATCTCGGCGCCTCGCCGCTCGATGCATTCTTCTCGGTAACCTTGCCGATCATCGCGCCGGCCGTAATCGCGGGCTGGCTGCTCGCCTTCACCCTGTCGCTGGACGATCTGGTGATTGCCTCCTTCAACACGGGGCCTGGCGCCACCACCTTGCCGATCAAGATTTATTCAGCGGTGCGGCTTGGCGTTTCACCGGAAATCAACGCACTTTCGACCATTCTTATTGCGGTCGTTTCGCTTGGTGTGATTGTCGCCTCGCTGGCCGACAAGCAACTCGCAAAATCCCGCGGCAATCAGGCGCAGTAGCCATCCGCCGGGCAAAAGAAAAAAGGCGGCCCCGAGCAATTCGGGCCGCCTTTTTCATTCACGTTTGCTGGTCTCTCAGATTTCTGCCAGCGCCTGTTCCAGATCGGCGATGATATCGGCAACGTCCTCGATGCCGATGGAAAGGCGCACCACTTCAGGCCCGGCGCCTGCCGCCGTCTTCTGTTCATCCGTCAATTGCCGGTGCGTGGTGGATGCCGGGTGGATGATCAGGCTCTTGGCATCGCCGATATTGGCCACATGGGAAAGAAGCCCGGTCGAGGAAACCAGCTTGACGCCCGCCTCATAGCCGCCCTTGACCCCGAAGGTGAAGACCGAACCCGCGCCTTTCGGCAGATATTTCTGCGCCAGCGCGTGGCACGGATCGGAGGCCAAGCCCGCATATTGCACCCATTCGACCTTGTCGTGCGCCTCCAGCCATTCGGCGACGGCCAGCGCATTATCGCAATGCTTCTGCATTCTGAGCGGCAGGGTTTCGATGCCGGTTGCAATAAGAAAGGCATTGAAGGGTGAAATGGCTGCGCCCAGATCGCGCAGACCCAGTACCCGGCAGGCAATGGCAAAGGCGAAGTTGCCGAAGGTCTCCGCCAGCACCATGCCCTGATATTCGGGCCGGGGCTCCGACAGCATCGGATAGCGACCGGATGCAATCCAGTCGAACGTCCCGCAATCGACAATGATCCCGCCCATGGAATTGCCGTGTCCGCCCATGAACTTGGTCAGCGAGTGCACCACGATATCGGCGCCATGTTCAATCGGCCGGCACAGATAGGGTGTGGCAAGCGTGTTGTCGACGATCAGCGGAACGCCGGCGGCTTTGGCGACTTTCGATACCATCTCGATGTCGATGACCACGCCGCCCGGATTGGCAAGGCTTTCCAGGAAGATCGCCTTCGTCTTGCCGCTGACGGCATTCTTCAGTGCTTCCTCATCCGCCATGTCGACCCAGACGACGTTCCAGCCGAAATTCTTGAACGAATGGTTGAACTGGTTGATCGAGCCACCATACAGCCTGTTGGAAGCAATGAACTCGTCACCGGGCTGCAACAGTGTATGGAAGACGCCGAGCTGGGCTGCATGGCCCGATGCTACGGCAAGCGCCGCCGTTCCCCCTTCAAGCGCCGCAACGCGCTCCTCCAGCACGGCAGTCGTCGGATTGGTAATCCGCGTATAGATGTTGCCGAATGCCTGCAGGCCGAAAAGCGCCGCCGCCTGATCCACATCGTCGAAGGCAAAGGCGGTCGTCTGGTAGATCGGTGTCGCCCGTGCGCCTGTTGCCGCATCGGGTGCCGCACCCGCATGGATGGCAAGGGTTGAAAATCCGGGTTGATTGCTGCTCATGTCGGGCTCCGCGGTGAACTTCTCTTCGTGGGTTTGATAATTGCCCGGAACGCATGGCGGGGGGAAGTACGTTGTTTCAATTCGGTGGCGCCGGGAGAAACTTTTTCCTATTGCCCGGCTTTTGTGTGCCGGTTGATCCCGAAGCGTTGAAAGCCCTGCTGCAGTTTTGGCTTTCTTGCCGAGATGACATTCGACGCCACGCCGGCCCATCCGATCTCGCCGCACAGCCGGGCATATTCGATCTTCGGGCAGCGATTCATGACGACCTTGACGCCCTTTGCCTCCGCCAGTTTTGCAGCCTCGTCATTGCGAACCGATAATTGCATCCAGATGACCTTGGGTAGGGGATCGAGTTCAAGCGCTTCCTCCACGACACCCATGGCCGCCTCCGAATTGCGGAAGATATCGACCATGTCGACAGGCCGATCGATATCGGTAAGCGATGCAAAGGTCATGGCTCCGGCGATTTCCCGACCTGAATGCCCCGGATTGACCGGGATGACGTCATAGTCTTTCGAGATCAGGTATTTCACCACGAAATAGGAAGGCCGAACCGTGTTGGCGCTGGCACCGACCACGGCGATGGTTTTCACCTCATCCAGAATGCCCCGGATATAGGTATCGTCGTAGCGTTCGTGGTTCATGTTCTAGCCTTATTCTTCCGCGAGTGCCTTGGCCTGCTCGCGCAGAACGAATTTCTGGATCTTGCCCGTCGATGTCTTCGGCAGTTCGCCAAAAGCGATTTTTGCCGGCAGCTTGAAGCGGGCAAGGTGCTGATTGCACCATTCCATCAGTTCTTCGGCGGTGACGGAGGCATCCGCGCCGGTTTCCACAAAGGCACAGGGCCGTTCGCCCCATCTCTCGTCCGGCATCGCCACCACCGCAGCTGCGCTGACGGCTGGGTGCTTGTAGAGCACGTCCTCGACCTCGATGGAGGAGATGTTCTCGCCACCGGAAATGATGATGTCCTTGGAACGGTCCTTGAGCTGCACGTAACCGTCCGGATGCCATACGGCGAGATCGCCGGTATGAAACCAGCCGCCCTCAAAGGCTTCCTTCGTTGCCTGTTCGTTTTTCAGATAGCCTTTCATCACCACATTGCCGCGCATCATGACCTCGCCAAGCGTCTCGCCATCCCTCGGCACTTCCGCCATGGTTTCCGGATCGCGCACGCTCAAGCCTTCCAGCGCGAGATACCGCACGCCCTGACGGGCCTTGAGCGCCGCCTGTTTTTCCGGTTCGAGATCGTTCCAGGCCGTATTCCAGTCATTGACGACTGCCGGTCCGTAAACTTCCGTCAGGCCGTAGAGATGGGTCACGTTGAAACCGGCTTCCTTCATGTTGGCAAGCACGCGCTCGGGCGGCGGGGCGGCAGCCGTCATGAACTCGACGGTTTGCGGAAGATCGCGCTGATCCCCCTTCGGCGTTGACAGGATGGTCGACATGACGATCGGTGCACCGCACATATGGGTGACCCCATGATCGGCCAGCGAATCCCAGATCGGCTTCTGGCGAACCGCCCTGAGACAGACATGGGTTCCCACCAGCGCCGACAGGGTCCAGGGAAAGCACCAGCCATTGCAGTGAAACATTGGCAGGGTCCAAAGATAGACCGCATGCTTGGGCATGGAGGCCGTCAGTGCATTGCCCTGGGCCAGCAATGCGGCACCGCGATGGTGATAGACGACGCCTTTCGGATTGCCGGTCGTGCCGGACGTGTAGTTCAGTGAGATGGCATCCCATTCGTCTTCGGGCCACAACCAATCGAACTCAGGATCTCCTTCTGCCAGCAGGGCCTCGTAATCGATTGCACCGAGCCGCTCGCCATCCTGGGGAAACTCCGGGTCATCGTAATCGACGATTTCCGGCTTGTTCTTTGCCAGAGCCAGCGCTTCCTTCATGGTGGGTGCGAATTCGCGGTCTGTAATGATCAGCCGGCTTTCGCCGTGGTCCAGCTGGAAGGCAATGGTCGCCGCATCGAGCCGCGTATTCATCGAATGCAGCACCGCGCCCGCCATGGGGATCCCGTAATGGGCTTCCAGCATGGGCGGCGTGTTGGAGAGCATGACGGAAACCGTGTCGCCGCGGCCAATGCCGCGCCTGGACAATGCCGAGGCAAGCTGGCGGGCGCGATTGTAGAATGCCCGATAGGTAACCCGCATTCCGCCATGGATGATGGCCGTGTGATCGGGGAAAACGCTTGCCGCCCGCTCCAGAAACTGCAGCGGTGTCAGCGGCTGGAAATTGGCCTCGTTGCGGTCAAGACCGGTCTCAAAAGGGTTGGCCAAGTATATTCCTCCCAAATCGGTTCCTGCTCTGCCTGCCCGGGCATGGTTCCATTGGTCTTATAATCACTGGTGGCGGCTTGCACCACGAAATGTTACCCAAGGTGCCGGCGTGTCCGCGATGCAAGGGAGGAGGCAGGCGGCGATGAAACGCGTTTTGGCCGTTTGCCTTATCATGCTGCTTGCCGGGTCTTGCGGCCTTGCAGCCTATTGGTTTTCGGCCGAGCGCTACAAACGAGCTTCCCTTGAAGATGCCCGCGACCGCCTGTCACTTTACAGTGCCAGCCTGCAATCGGCGCTTACCAGGCTTTCCCACCTGCCGACCACCGTATCCCTGCACCCCGATGTCGTTCGGACAATTCAGGGCAACCTGCCAGCCGATGCCTTCAGTGCCTATCTTGAAAGCGTGGCGGATGCAGCGGGAAGCGCCATCCTTTATGTCATGAACGCCGACGGCAAGACCGTCTCGGCCAGCAACTACCGTACCGAAAACAGCTTTGTCAGCAAGAACTATGCATTCCGGCCTTATTTTACCGCAGCAATGACCGGCAGCAGTGGCACGCATTACGCGGTCGGGGCGACGACCGGCATTCCGGGATATTTTGTTTCGCAGCCGATATATTCCGGAAAAAAGTCAGCTGGCGTAGCGGTGGTAAAAGTGGAATTCGAGGATCTTCTGCGCAACTGGCAACAGGCCGGGGAGCGCGTGCTGGTGACCGACCGCTACGGGATCATCATTCTGACCTCCATCGCGGACTGGCATTTCAAGACCATCCGTTCGCTTACCGACCGCGAACAAACGGAACTGGCGCAAAGCAAGAAATTTTCCAGCAGAATACTGGAAACGCTGCCGTTTGAATCGGAAGCTGGCGGATTTTCCGGGGAGATAACAATCGATGGCAAACAGTTTGTGGTGTCGCAGGCTGAAATAGGAACCGAGGGCTGGGCCATCCACTATCTGACCGGTCTTTCGGCAGTGACTTATCCTGCCGTGCTTGCCGGCTGGTCGGTTTTCCTCTTGTCCCTGCTGTCCGTTTCCGCGGTGTTCCTCTGGCGCTTTCGGACCCAGCAGAACATGATGGCGTTGCAGGCAAAGGAAGCCGAACGCATTCGCGCCGCCAACCAGCAATTGGAGCGGGAGGTCAGAACTAGGCAGGAAACAGAGGACGCATTGCGCCGGGCCCAATCGCAACTGGTGCAGGCCGGAAGACTGGCAGCGCTCGGCAAGATGTCTGCTGCCATTGTCCATGAGGTCAATCAGCCGGTTGCGGCGATCCGCACCTTCACTGCCAGCGGTGAATTGCTGCTGAAGAAGAAGAAGCTCTCCGATGCGACGGAGGTACTTGGCCGGATACGGTCGATGACCGATCGCTTGGCAAGCATCACTTCCGACTTGTTGCTGTTTTCGCGCCGTACCGGGAAGGGCATGACGGCGGTGGATGTCAATGCATGCGTCAAGGCGGTGGCGCAAGAGGTTGCAACCGGGCTCGAAGAAAAGGGGATTGCGCTGCAACTTGACCTCGAACAGCCATCCCCCCTGGCCAATGGCAATCCCGTACGGCTTGAGCAGCTGGTTTCGAATATGTTGCGCAACGCCGTTCAGGCAATCGGGGAATCTCATCGTCAGGATGGTTCGATCCGCATTGAAACGACACGTGAAAATGGCCATGCCATCCTTTGCTTTCAGGACAATGGCTGCGGCATGTCGCGGGAAACCCTCGATCAACTGTTCGAGCCCTTCTTCACCACCAAGAATATCGGTGAAGGCGTCGGTCTGGGCCTGGCCATCTGCTACGCCATTGCCGATGAGGCGGGCGGCACGATCCGGGCCGACAACCGGCCCGGCGGCGGTGCGGAGTTTGTTGTAAGCCTGCCGCTTGCGGTGCCGCAAAAGCCTGCGGCGGCCCGCGATATCGGTGATCAGCCAAAAGCTGCTCCGGAGAAGGCCGATGCCTGATGTGGTAACGGAAAACTGTCCGGTACTGCTGGTCGATGACGATCGTGCCATGCTCCAGTCGACCGCCCAATGGCTTTCGCTGTCGGGTTGCAAGGTGCGCAGCTTCGCCGATCCCGTCCTGCTGTTGAAATCGATCAAGCCGGGCAAGGCCTGTGTCGTGGTTTCCGATATCCGCATGCCGGGCATGGATGGCATGGAATTACTGCGGGCCGTTCACGCCCGCGACCCCGGAACGCCGGTCATCCTGATCACTGGTCACGGCGACATCCCGCTCGCTGTTGGGGCCATGAAGGCTGGCGCCTTCGACTTCTTCACCAAGCCTTTTTCGCCCGAGGAGTTGCTTGATTGCGTGAAGCGCGCCGCCGCGCTTGCCGCGCAGGAACGCCGGGGGGTGCAGCAGGTGAATGCAAACAAGGCTGACGGAGAAGTGCCAGCAGGAGAACTGGAGCAAACCGGTAGCCTTCCGGGCCGGGTGGAACAGTATGAGAAGGCGGCGATTATGGGCGCATTGCTGCGCCATGACGGCAGAATTGCAGGCGTTATGGAAGAACTCGCCATCCCGCGCCGTACCCTCAATGAGAAAATGCGCAAATACGGTATATCGAGCAGGGATTTCCGGAAGTAGCAGTCATCGTGCGCCCAATCGCCTGCTGGGGAAATCGGCAAGATTTTGCCGATCTTGCGATTCTGCTGCCAGCCGTTAAGGTTGCAATCAGAAATTCTGGGAGGAAATCATGAAAACAGTTCTAAAAGCCCTTTTGGCATCCACCGTGCTTGCCTATTCCGCAACGCAGGTTCTTGCCGTTGAATGGAACGTGTCCCTGTGGGGCAAGCGGCGCGCTTTCACCGAGCATGTCGAAAAACTCGCTGAGCTGGTCAAGGACAAGACCGGCGGCGAATTTACATTGAACATTTCCTATGGCGGCCTGTCGAAGAACCGCGAGAACCTTGACGGCATTTCCGTCGGTGCGTTCGAGATGGCGCAGTTCTGCGCTGCGTATCATCCTGACAAGAACCCGACCCTGATGGTGCTCGACCTGCCCTTCCTGGGTGTCGAGACCCTCAAGCAGGAGGGCGATCTCGACATGGCGCTCTATCAGCATCCCGAAGTGATGAAGGATCTGGCGCGTTGGAACGCGACGATCATCATGGCCTCGCCATTGCCCCAGTACAATCTGGCCGGTGTCGGCGATGCACCCTCGAAGCTGGAAGATTTCAATGGCATGCGCGTCCGTGCCACCGGCGGCATGGGCGAAGCCTTCAAGAAGGTCGGCGCCGTGCCGACCTCGGTAACGTCCTCGGAAGCCTATACGGCGCTCGAATCGGGCGTGGTGGATGCGGTGGCTTTTGCGCCCCATGCGCATCTGTCTTTCCGCACCATCGAGATTGCAAAATGGTGGACGGCAAACCTCAACCCCGGCTCCGTCAATTGCCCGGTGGTGGTCAACAATGATGCCCTGGCTGCTCTTTCAGACGAGCATCGCGACGCCCTGATGTCGTCGATCCCCGCCTCCATGGACCGCTATTATGAGGCCTATCAGGCGGTCTACGACAAATGGGAGCCGACGCTGGAGAAGAACGGCGTCACCAAGATCACCTTGCCGGATGAAGTCGTCAGCGGTTTGCAGGAAGCAGCCGCCGGCCCGGTTCGCGACGAATGGCTTGCCGCCAATGAGGGCAAGATCGCAGCCAAGGAGCTTTACGACTTCACCAAGGCCAAACTGGCTGAAATGAAGTAAACAGGTACCGGAGGGGCTGCAGCTTGATGCTGTAGCCCCTTGCCTGTCTTTTATTCTCCGCCCGGCAGATGTCAGCCCATTCCGTTCATTCCGATGACAGCGCGGTCAGCCGCGCCGACCGATGGCTGTTCCGCGTTGAAAGCTGGATGGCGCTGGCCGGCGGCGTGGCCATTCTCGGTGCGATGATCCTTTCCGTCGTCAACATTCTCGGCCGCAAGTTCTTCAACTGGCCGGTACCGGGCTATGTGGCGATCATGTCCCAGATCATGCCTGTCATGGCGTTCATGGGCATCGCTTATTGCCAGCGGTTGGGCAGCCACATCCGCATGGACATTGTGGTCGGCACGCTGAAAGGCCGGGCGCTGTGGGCTGCCGAGCTTGCCGGCATTCTCCTGATGGCTGTTCTCACAATCGCGCTTGTCTACGGCTCTTTCGACCACGCCATGCGGGCGCTTACCCTCGGCGACACCACGGATGATCTGGGCATCCCGACCTGGCCGGTCAAACTGATGGTGCCGGTCATGTTTTGCTTTTTGCTCGCCCGTTTTGCACTGCAGAGCTGGGCTTACTGGCTGGCGTTCGCCACGGGCGAGGATGAGCCGGTGGCGGTGCCGCTGATCGAGGATGCGGCAACCCAGGCAATGAACGAGGCTGAAACAGTTTCCGGCCAGACGGATGATGAGGCAGTCTCATGAGCGCGATGGAAGTCTGCCTGCTGCTTGCCGGAGTGTTGATTGTTCTTGTGGTGATCGGAGTGCGCGTTGCCTTCGCCACCGCGCTGGTCGGCATGGTCGGCCTGTTTTCCTTTTACGCCTTTGAGAAGGGTTACCCCTTCGACAAGGCCTTTGTCATCACCCTGAAACTGGCGGGCCAGATCCCCCATTCCAAGACGGAAAGCCATGTCCTGGCGCTGATCCCGACCTTTATCCTGATCGGTTATCTTGCCTATTTCGCAGGTTTCACCAAGGCGCTGTTCGAGGCGGCCAAGCGCTGGGTTGGCTGGCTGCCCGGCGGGCTGGGCGTGGCGACCGTCTTTGCAACGGCAGGCTTTGCCGCCGTCTCCGGCGCCTCGGTTGCCACCTCTGCGGTATTTGCCCGCATCGCAATCCCGGAAATGCTGAAGATCGGCTACGACAAGCGCTTTGCGGCTGGTGTCGTGGCGGCAGGTGGCACGCTGGCATCGCTCATTCCACCTTCGGCCATCCTTGTCATTTACGCCATCATTACCGAGAGTTCCGTCGGCAGACTGCTGATGGCAGGCTTCCTGCCCGGCCTGGTCTCGGCTCTGATCTATGCTGCGCTGATTATCCTGATGGCAACCTTCCGCAAGGACCTGGGTCCGGCGGTAAAGGGTTACAGCTGGAAAGAGCGCATCACCTCGGTCCCAGGCACGCTTCCCATCCTGTTTGTCGTCTTCATCATCATCTACTGCATCTATGCCGGCTGGGGTACGCCCACTGAAGCCGGTGCATTGGGTGCTTTCGTCGTGCTGGTCATGTCGCTTGCCAAGGGAACCAACTGGACGCAATTGCGTGGCGCGCTGATCGAAAGCGCCAAGCTCACCGCCATGATCTTCACCATGATCTGGGGCGTGCTGATCTATGTGCGTTATCTGGGTTTCGCCGACCTGCCGGGTGCTTTTGCCGATTTCATTACCGGCCTCGACCAGCCGGCAATCGTCACCCTGTTCCTGATCCTGCTGGCCTATGTCATTCTCGGCATGTTCATGGATGCAATCGGCATGCTGATCCTGACCCTGCCGATCACCTTCCCGGCAGTCATTGCGCTCAATGGCGGTCCCGATGTCAGCTATGCGGATTCAGCGCTTGGCATGTCCGGGGAGAACTGCGCCGTCTGGTTCGGCATTATTGTCGTCAAGATGGCCGAGCTGTGTCTGATCACGCCGCCGATCGGCCTCAACTGTTTCGTTGTTGCCGGTGTGCGTCCCGACATCTCGGCGCAGGATGTCTTCCGCG
>JAGRLQ010000085.1:0-1600 GCA_020441735.1 Nitratireductor sp. | reverse complement strand
AGATCGTGCTCTGGCTGCCCAACGTTCTGCTGGGCTAGCCCTCCCGCTGGATTGTTTCAGGCAGCCTTGCTTGCCCGCGCCTTGAGAAAGAAGTCGGCAAGCTGGCGCGCAATCTCGGGCGAATCGTTTTCCTCTTCAATCGCTTCGAGGGCTGCTTTCCCCTGCTCCTCCGAAAAGGCGACGCCGGACCGGATCTTGATCAGGTCGCGCATGTACTCGGTGGTGAATTCGGGGTGTGGCTGAAAGCTGATCGCTTTCACGCCATTGGCGCCCCGGTAGGCAAGACCGGCATTGTTGCAGAAATCCGTCGATGCAATCACTTCCGCATCTGCCGGCTTTTCAACCACCTGGTCCTGGTGCAGTGCCAGTAATTCGATTTCCGCTTCTTCCGTCTTGTAAGCCGTCTGCCCCAGCCCCCAGCCCTCGGGAAACTTGATCACCTTTCCGCCGAGCGCCTGGGCAAGAATCTGGTGGCCGAAACAGATACCGGCAATCGGAACTTCGGCCGCATAGGCCTCGCGGATGAAGTCCTCGAGCGGCGGGATGAAAGCATGATCCTCATAGGCGCCATGGCGCGAGCCGGTTATCAGCCAGGCGTCGGCGCTGTGAATGTTCTCGGGGAAAACATTGTCGACCACCGCCCAGGTTTCGAAGACAAAGCCGTATCCTGAGAGCAGCCGCTCGAACATGGCCGGGTATTCGCCATGTTTTGCAACGATTTCTTCAGGCACATGGCCGGTTTGCAGAATACCGATTTTCATGATTGACGCCCGCCGTGGTAGGAAACCGGCAGAACATATATCTCCCAACAAGGGTTGAAAAGAGGAATGTCCGGTTTCGACTATTCATCCGATGCCTTTCACGTCGAAAGGCGCCGGCAGCTTGCGCCGCTGATAACGCAACCGGTTGAGCCGTTCCGGAAGGGTTTTGATGTCAGCACCGTTGGTGGCGAAGCCCGGTTCTGGATGGAAATCCACAAGGGGCTGCTGAAAGCCTCGGCGACACTGCCGCAGTGGTGCGAGCAATTTCTTTCCCTGGATGATGCAGAGGCGTTGCGCGCATTTCAGCCGCGGCTGGGTTCCCTCGGCTCGCAACTCATCCATCATGCCCATGGCCATCATCACATCGAGGATGAGCACTTCTTCCCGGTCTTCCTTCGCCGCTATCCCGAACTTGCCAATCCGATCGATCTTCTGGAACACGATCATGAGGTGCTTGCAATGGTGCTTGATGAGATGGAACACGCAGTTGGCGGCATGCATGCGCTCACCGCGAAGGAAGCAGCCGATCGGGACAATCTGCTGAAGGCCGGGGAGATGCTCCATCAGGCTTCCCTGCGGCTCGACCGGCTTTTCATCCGCCATATTGGCGATGAAGAGGAAATCTGCCTGCCCGTACTCGCCCAATGGTAATGTGGCATCAGACATCCTGATGCGCCGCAAGAGGCGAAACCTGTCATATCGGTAAAAAGAGGGAAATTGGTGGAGCTAAGCGGGATCGATCCCCTGCCTGCCCGCAGGCGCAGCCGAGGACAGGCATACGTCAAAACCAGCGGTTCAGCGCAGGACATCGATCTTGGAGGAAGGGGAAAGTGGTGGAT
>JAGRLQ010000084.1 GCA_020441735.1 Nitratireductor sp. | reverse complement strand
AGCATCTGCTGTTCGCCGCCGGAAAGGGAAGCAGCGATCTGGGAACGCCGTTCACCCAGGCGGGGAAACATGTCCGTCACGGTTTCGATAGTCCAGTTGCCGGGCCGGGCTGCTGCGGTCAGGTTTTTCTCGACGCTGAGATTGCCGAAACAGCGCCTGCCCTCCGGCACCAGACCGATACCGAGACGGGCAGCACGGTAAGACGGCAAGGGCAACAGGTCCTGATTGCCGAAGCGAATTACACCCTTAGCCGGCAACAGGCGGCAGATCGTCTTGACCGTAGTGGTTTTGCCCATGCCGTTGCGGCCCATCAGAGCGACGACTTCCCCGGCGCCGATCTCGAGATTGACATCGAACAGCGCCTGGCTTGAGCCATAGAAAGCCGTGACCCCTTCAAGCGTCAGCAGGCTCATGCGTCCTCTCCCAGATAGGCTTCGCGCACGCCCGCATCTGTACGGATTTCATCCACCGTGCCGGTCGCAATGATGCGGCCATAGACCAGGACCGAGATGCGATCGGCAAGGGCAAAGACGGCATCCATGTCGTGCTCGACCAGCAGGATGGGCGCTTCGTGCCGCAGATGATTGAGAAACTCCGTGATTGCCTTCGACCCGGAAGTACCCAGCCCGGCCATGGGCTCGTCCATGACAAAGACCCTGGGTTTGAGCGTCAGGGCAACCGCCAGTTCAAGCTGGCGCCGCTCGCCATGGGAAAGCTGCGAGGTTCTCACACTTGCCTTGTGCTGCAGGCCAACGCGTTCGAGTGCCTCCATCGCAGCATCGCACAGGGTGTGATTGCCAAGGGCACGTGAAAACATCGCCATTACGCCCGGCCCATTGCCCGCTTGCGCACCGAGGGTACCCAGAACGGCGTTTTCAAGTACGGTATCCTCCATCGCCAGCGCGGAGACCTGAAAGGTACGGGCCAGCCCCTTGCGGGCACGCTGATAGGCCTTGAGCGGTGTGATGTCTTCCCCATCGAGGCGCACATCACCGCTATCGGGCGCCAGCGTTCCGCATATCTGCTGGATCAGGGTCGACTTGCCGGCACCATTGGGGCCGATGATGGCGTGGATTTCACCCTGCCTCAGGTTGATGGAAACATCCTCATTGGCCTTCAGCGCACCAAAGGCCTTGGTGATGCTGCGGGTTTCCAGCATGAGTGCGCTATCAGCCGTATGATCAACCATGGGCAGCCCCCCTGCCCGACAGCTGGCCGATCAGGCCGCCTTTTGCGAGCAGAACGACCAGCAGCAGCAGCAGGCCAAGGAAGATGTGCCAGTATTCCGACAGCCCGCCAAGGAAATGTTCCAGCATGACGAAGACCACGGCACCGGCCAGCGGCCCGCACAGGCGCGCCACGCCACCGAGAATGACGAACACCATGATCTCGCCGCTCAACTGCCAGGAAAACATGGCCGGGCTGACAAACCGGTTGAGATCGGCGAACAGCGCACCGGCAAGGGCGGTAATCGCACCCGACAAAACAAAGGCTGCAAGCCGCAGGCGAAAGGGATCAATCCCGACGGTCTCCACCCGTTGAGCCGATTGGCGGGCCGCATTGAGCGCCAGTCCGAAGGGCGAGCGGATCAGCCTCGCATTGAAAGCCAGCACGGCAAGCAGGACCGCAAAGCACAAGGCGAAATACTGGATCGGGTCGAGGGTGTTGAGGCCGGGAAAGGCGTTTCGGACATAGATCGCCAAACCGTCCTCGCCGCCATAGGCCGGCCAGGAGATGGCGAAGTAGTAAAACATCTGGCCGAAGGCGAGCGTGATCATGATGAAGTAGACGCCGCTGGTTCTCAGCGACAGGGCGCCGATGACGAGCGCAGCCAGGGCACCGGCGAGGACCGCCACAATCCAGATCACCGGCAGGGACTGGGTACCCTCGATGACAACCGGCCATTGGACGAGCGGTTCATAGTTCTGGGCGTGGCTTGCCAGGATTCCCATGGCATAGCCGCCAATGCCGAAGAAGACGGCATGACCGAAGCTGACGAGACCGCCCGTGCCAAGGGCAATGTTGAGGCCGGTTCCGGCGAGTGCGAGGATGGCTGCTCTCGTCGCCAATGTGATGGTGAAGGGTTCATCGGCAAGCCAGGCCCATAGCGGAACGAGTGCGAGCCCTGCCAGCAGAACCAGATTGATGATCTGCTCCCGATTCATGGCGCATCCCCGAACAGGCCTTGCGGCCGGATCAGCAGCACCAGCGCCATCAGCACGTAGATCGACATGGAGGCAAGCGCAGACCCCACCGCCGTGGCAGAAGCAGGATCCATTACGGTTCCGAAAAGAACCGGCAGAAGAAAGCGCCCCAGCGTGTCGGTAAGACCGACCAGCAGGGCGCCGATCAGCGCTCCCTTGATCGAACCGATGCCGC
>JAGRLQ010000083.1:610-15092 GCA_020441735.1 Nitratireductor sp. | reverse complement strand
GGCGGCGTCAATTTCACCCATATTCCCTGCCTCAACGACAGCAAGGAAGGTATGGCGGTGCTTGAAGCGATGGTGCGGCGGGAACTTTCCGGCTGGATTTGAACTCTGGTCGATGGTGCGGTGTGACCGGCGCAGACAACCCGTTTGCGGCGGTTTTCTTTGTAAAAATCGCGCACAAATCCTATATATGAAGAAACCAAATCTGCCTTGCGGAGCCTCTCGGCCCCGGCAGAAGCGTTCGTTTCATCGGAGGGATCGGCATGCCGGAATTAATGGGTTTCGACTTGTGGGTGATTGCGGCAGCCGTCGTTCTCATCATCATCCTGATTGCCGGCGTCAAGCAGGTACCGCAGGGCTACAATTACACCGTCGAACGTTTTGGCCGTTTTGTGCGTACGCTGAAGCCGGGTCTCAATCTGATCATCCCCGTGATCGACCGGGTCGGCGCAAAAATGAACATGATGGAGCAGGTGCTCGACGTGCCGACCCAGGAGGTCATCACGCGCGACAATGCCACCGTCAGTGCCGACGGCGTGGCCTTCTATCAGGTGCTTGAAGCTGCGCGGGCTGCCTATGAAGTGCGCGGGCTTGAAAACGCCATCCTCAATCTGACCATGACCAACATCCGTTCGGTTATGGGATCGATGGATCTGGACGAGCTTCTTTCCAAGCGTGACGAGATCAATGAGCGGTTGCTTCGGGTGGTCGATGAGGCGGCTTCCCCCTGGGGGGTCAAGATGACCCGCATCGAGATCAAGGATATCAATCCGCCTGACGACCTGGTTCAGGCGATGGGCCGGCAGATGAAAGCCGAGCGTGACAAGCGCGCCAACATTCTCGAGGCCGAGGGGCTGCGGCAATCGGAAATCCTGAAGGCCGAAGGCCAGAAACAGTCGCAAATCCTGCAGGCAGAGGGCGAGCGGGAGGCTGCCTTCCGTGAGGCGGAGGCACGCGAACGGCTGGCGGAAGCCGAAGCCAAGGCGACTGCGATGGTTTCCGAGGCGATTGCCCAGGGCGATGTTCAGGCCATCAACTACTTCGTTGCGCAAAAATATGTCGATGCGCTTGCGCAGATTGCCTCTGCCAACAACCAGAAAGTGCTGATGCTGCCGATGGAAGCCTCCAGCCTGCTTGGTGCGCTGGGCGGCATCGGCGAAATCTCCAAGGAGGTGTTCGGCAAGGATGGTGACGGCAGGCAATCCGGCGGCAAGCCGCGCACCATGAGCGCTGCCAACCGGGTCGAGAAGACATCGGCACCCGTTCGCTCCTCCCCCGTGCAGCCATGGGGGCCATCCGGCAACGCGGAGAACGGCGATGATCGCTGAACTGGTCCGTGAACTGGGCGGCTGGTCGTGGTGGGTGCTGGGCGCAATCCTGATCGGCATCGAGGTGCTTGCGCCGGGTACTTTCTTTCTCTGGCTGGGGCTTGCAGCCTTCGCCGTCGGCGCGGTCAGCCTGATCGCCGGACCGGAAGCGGCTTTCTGGGCCTGGCAGGTTCAGCTGATGGCTTTTGCCGTGCTCTCGCTGATCTTTGCCTTCGGCGGGCGCGCACTGATGCGCCGCAAGAACTGGGACCGCAGCGAGGCGCCTGATCTCAACGAGCGCGGCAAGCAGTTGGTCGGCTCCATGGCGGTGCTTACCCAGCCCATTGCCGGCGGGCGCGGGCGCGCAAGGATCGGCGATACGACCTGGCGGGTCAGCGGGCCGGACCTGCCGGAAGGCGCGAGGGTGAAGGTGGTCGGCGCTATCGCGGAAACGCTGGAAGTGGAAGCCGCCGGGGAATAGGCTCAGGCCGACTTGCGGCGGTTGTCGAGGGCAGCTTCCCAGGCAAGCGCATCCCGAACGATCTTTTCGAGATTATCGTGCTTCGGCTTCCAGGAAAGCCGCGACATCAGCCGGTGGGCGTTTGCCGTCAGCGAGGCAATGTCGCCGGGGCGGCGGTCCTCAAAGACGACCGGAAAGTCATTGCCGCTGATGCGCTTGACCACATCGACGACCTGCTTGACCGAATAGCCTTTCGAATAGCCGCAATTGGCGGTGAACTTCAGCCCGCCCTGCCGCAGGAAGTTGAGCGCGGCATAATGGGCGTTCACCAGATCGCTGACATGGATGAAATCACGGATGCAGGTGCCATCAGGCGTGTCGTAATCATCACCGAAGATCGACATGGAGGCGCGGCGGCCCAACGCGGTTTCGCAGGCAATCTTGATGAGATGGGTGGCGCCCTCGGTGGACTGGCCTGTCCGCTGCAGCGGATCGCAGCCGGCCACGTTGAAGTACCGCAGCATCACGTAGCGCAGATTGCTGGCAAGCGCCGTGTCGCGCACCATGATCTCGGTCATCAGTTTGGACGAACCGTAGGGCGACATTGGATTGAGCACCGCATCCTCGCGGATCGGCCCGGTGGTCAACGGCTCGCCATAAACCGCAGCGGTAGAGGAAAAGATGAACTTGTCGATCCCGTTCTTCACCACGGCTTCCAGCAGGTTGCGTGAATTGGCGGTGTTGTTCTTGTAGTATTTCAGCGGGTCTTCCAGTGATTCTGGAACCACGACCGAGCCGGCAAAGTGGATTACGGCTTCCACGTCGTTGTCCCGGATGACCTTGTCGACGAGATCGATATTACCGACATTGCCGATCACCAGTTTGGCGCGATCCGGCACAGCCCAGTCGAAACCGGTGCTCAGATTGTCGAGAACCACAACGTCTTCGCCATGATCAAGCAGTTCCCATACCATGTGACTGCCGATATAACCGGCTCCGCCCGTAACCAGTACTGACATGCTACAATCTTCCCGTTGACGGTTTGTTTCAGCTAGGCGGAAAGGATAGCTTCAAAGGATTAGGGCTCTGCGAATTATGCCGTTTCAATTTGAACTTGCATGTTAGGTAAGCATTAACGAAGCGCCGCAGATTCGATTACGCGACGCGATAACAGGATGTGAAATGAACGATACCCCCAAACCCGTTCGCAAGGCTGTTTTCCCGGTGGCAGGCCTCGGCACCCGCTTTCTGCCCGCCACCAAGGCGGTACCAAAGGAAATGCTGACGGTCGTCGACAAGCCGGTCATTCAGTATGTGGTGGATGAGGCGCGGGAAGCCGGTATCGAGCATTTCGTATTCGTTACCGGACGCAACAAGGGGGTGATCGAGGATCACTTCGACCAGCAGGTCGAGCTCGAGCAGACGCTTCGCGAGCGCGGCAAGCAGGAAGCGCTGGACATTCTGGCAGCCGCCCTGCCGCAGGCCGGGCAGACCAGTTTTACCCGCCAACAGGCGCCGCTCGGCCTCGGTCATGCCGTCTGGTGCGCACGAGAGATCGTCGGAAACGAACCGTTTGCCCTGCTGCTGCCCGACATGATCATGCAGGACGAGCGCGGCTGCATGAGCCAGATGATGGAAGTCTACCGCAAAACCGGCGGCAATATCATTTCCACCGAGGAAGTGGCGTGGGAGGAAACCCACAAATACGGCATTGTGGAAAAGGGAGAAGCGGCCGGCGGCGGTTTCCGGATCACCGGCATGGTGGAAAAACCACCAAAGGGAACGGCTCCCTCCAACCTGTTCATCAATGGCCGCTACATTCTGCAGCCGGAGATTTTCTCAATTCTTGAAAATCAGGCGACCGGAGCCGGCGGTGAAATCCAGTTGACCGACGCGATGCTTGCGCTTGCAGAAAGTCAGGATTTCCATGGCTTCACCTTTACCGGCCGGACGTTCGACTGCGGTTCCAAGGAAGGTTTCATCAAGGCCAATCTTGCCTATGCCATGTGGGATCGCAACATGGCAGCCTCGCTCGGTCCTGAACTGCGCGAACTGCTGGATGCCACCAAACCGGCAGGAAGCTAGTTTCCGACCGGGCCTCAGCGTTGCAGGCGGATGCCGGCGCGCACGGTGGTGGCATCATAGCTGAGCGCCGGGCTCTCGCTTTGCTGGCTGGAATGTTCAACCGACCCCGTGATCGCCATGAAACGGTTCAGCCAATAGCTGAAACCGGCGCCTGCCGTCCACAAGGTCTGTGTATCGTCGCCATTGTCGGGTGCAGTGTGCTGGATACCGCCATTGGCGGTCAGCGTCAGGCGATCGTTCGCGCGCCGCTCGATCTCGACATTGGCGGCGCGGACCACCGAACCATTGTCGCCCGCTGTGGTTGCGCCTGAAAACTCTGTGCTGGCCGACATCGTCACAGTGGTATCGCGGTAGGGCGACCAGACCAGATTACCATCGACGGTGACGGCTTCCAGGTTGGTGAGCGCCGGATCGGCATAATCCTCGACGCGGTATCCAGCCGAAATTTCGCCCGTCAGCTTTTCACCGAAATCAAGTTCGACCCCACCACGGGCTGCCAGAATGGTGCTGTTTCGGTCTTCGCCATTGCGGTCTTCCTCAAGGTCGTAGCGGCGAATGCCGCCTTCCACCTCGACAAACGGCGTGAATGCCGGCGATGCCTCGTATCCGGCACGTGCGGTTGCTGTGAGCAGCGTGTTGTTGCGATCGTCCTGGGAAACAGTGCTGCCGTCTTCAAGCTCGATCCGTTCGTAGTCAGTTCGCTGGGCAACGCCGCGCAGGGAGAGCAGCAGTTTGCGGTCGGTGCGGGCGATGGAAGAGGTTGCCGTGGCGGTGTGGAAACCGGTGCGCGAAGCAGCGGGTACGGTAATTGCGGTGCTGGTTGCCGATTCCGTGTCATATTCGTAGGCCAGCCTTGCATTGGTCTGCCAGCCATCTATCAGGTCCAGTGTCAATTCGCCGGAAACCGATCCGTTCGGGATGATTTCATTGCTGCCGTCGAAATTGCGCCGCACCGTACCTGCGGCATCGATGCGAGCGGAATGACGCGACCAGTCCGATTGCAGGGAGAGCGAAACATCGGTGCGGGAAAACGCACCGCCATCGCCCATTGCAGCGCCATCGATGTTGCTTGAATAGCCGGCAGTCTGCTCCAACGTACTGAATGCACGCCACGAGCCGATGCGCAGGCCGAGCGGGGCGAAGGGGTCATCCCGGGTGGTGGCGCCGGTTCCTTCCTGGCTTCTTGGTTGGCGTATGTTGGAACGGGCGCTCGGGGTTGTGGTGACGAGAGGGTCGACAACGGCTGGCTCGGGCTGGAGGCGCCGTACCCGGCCCTGCTCCTGGCGGGTGCGCAGAACGGGCGTTTCCTCAGCGTCTTCCAGCTGCGAAACCGGGTCGGATGTATCGCGTGAATTGGTGCCGGTCCTCTCGGCGTCCAGCAGGGATTCGGTGAAAACGGTTTCCTGCTCCCCGCTTCCGGTGGTCCCCCGCAGCAGTATCTGCGAGGATGCTGCATTGTTTGCCTGATCGGCAGTGGCGGATGCCGGTTGCGCCTGCGATTGGGATTCCTGGGCGCCGGCAGCTGAGAAGCCAAGCGCCAGAATGACCGCAGCCAGCATGGTGGCCCGGACGGCATCAAAACCCGGCTGGCAGCCTGCATGGCAGGCCGATGACAACCGGTAGCGGTTCGCCTGGGTTTTGAAGTCGGATTTCATCTGCACCACGGCCACAAGGGATTCGTTACCGGACCGTAAAGAACGATGGTTAACGCATGGTTTCGCGCGGTATGTTTTGTGGGGCAATGGATGCTTTCCCTGCCCGGGAAAAACCGTTAGAAAGCGCAGGCCCCGACCCAAAACAATTGCCCGCCAAATCCATGACTTCTGCTGAAACAAACCCCGGTATCGCATCTGCCCTGCGAACGCTCCGCGTCCTGTCGGACGGGCTTGCCGCCTTGCCGGGCGCTCTGGAAGGGCCGCTTGGGGAGGCTTTCGTCAACGCAGTGGAGGCAATCCGGGCCATTGACGGGCGGGTGATCGTCACCGGTGTCGGCAAGAGCGGGCATATCGGCGCCAAGATCGCGGCAACACTGGCTTCGACCGGAACGCCCGCCTATTTCGTCCATGCGGCAGAGGCGAACCATGGCGATCTGGGCATGATTGCGCGCAATGATGCGGTGCTGGCGCTTTCCTGGTCTGGCGAGACGGTGGAGTTGAAGGGTGTGCTCGCCTATGCCAAGCGGTTTTCGATCCCCGTTATCGCGGTAACCTGGAATGCGCAGTCGGCGCTTGGCCGGGTTGCCGATATCTGCCTTACGCTGCCGAAACTCGAGGAAGCCTGCCCGCATGGTCTGGCGCCAACCACTTCCTCCATGCTGCAGCTGGCCCTGGGCGATGCACTGGCAATTGCCCTGCTGGAAAGCCGGGGTTTCACCTCGTCGGATTTCAAGACCTTCCATCCCGGAGGATCGCTGGGCGCCAGCCTGACCATGGTGCGCGAAATCATGCATTCGGGTGATGCGTTGCCGGTTGCAACGCCCGATAGCGGCATGGAAGAAGCAGTTGCCATCATCTCGCAGAAGAAGTTCGGCTGCGTGATCATCGTCGATGAGAAGGGCGGGCTGGCCGGTATCGTTACCGATGGCGATCTGCGCCGCAATCTCACCCGGGCGCTCAATACGATGAAGGTCCGAGATATCATGACCACGGATCCCGCCCGTGTGGCGCCGGACACGCTCGCCAGCAGTGCCATCGCCGAACTGAATGCGCGCTCCATCACCAGTCTGGTGGTTTGTGAGGATGACAAGCCGGTAGGACTGGTTCACCTGCACGACCTGCTTCGGATTGGCGTAGCCTGATACGCTTTAGCGTTCGCCACAATTTCTCCTTTCCTCATAGTTAACCAAGTCTCAATGGGCAGGCGTTAGGTTGGCTGCGATTCGTATTTTGCGGGCTGGAGCACATGATGGTTGAGGCCAGGAAAACTCTGAAGATCTTGAAAGCCGGAATTGCCGCAATCGGCATTTCCGTCATGCTGGCCGGTGCGGCGCATGCCGATGCGGGATTCCAGAAGTGGATTTCCGATTTCTACTCGGTGGCCGCCAAGAACGGCATTTCGCGCAATACCTACAATTCGGTGTTCAATGGTGTCCGGGAGATCGATCCGCTGGTGCTGGAACGGGCCAACTACCAGCCGGAGTTCACCTCGAATATCTGGGACTATCTGGATGCGAGGGTCACCAAATTCACCGTTGCCGAAGGTCAGCGCCTGCGGGTGAAATACAAGCGCTGGTTCGATGCGATCGAAAAACGCTTTGGGGTGGACCGGGATATTCTTCTGGCGATCTGGTCGATTGAAACCATCTATGGCGATTACCTTACCCGGCCCGATTCCACCCATCACATCGGACAGGCGCTGGCGACGCTTGCCTACAAGGACCGGCGGCGGGCGAAATATGCCCGCACCCAGCTCGTCTCGGCACTCAAGATCGTCCAGAACGGCGATATTTCAGCCAAGGGACTGAGAGGCTCCTGGGCAGGCGCGATGGGACATACCCAGTTCATTCCGACCAGCTATCAGGCATGGGCGGTGGACATTGATGGCGATGGCAGGCGCGATGTGTGGAACTCGCCGCCCGATGCCCTGGCTTCTTCGGCCAATCTGCTGAGCAAGAATGGTTGGGTGCGCGGGCAGACCTGGGGTTACGAGGTTGTGGCGCCGAAAGGGTTCAACACCAAGCTCGCCGACAAGGATGGCTACCGGATCCGCGATTTTGCAAAGTTGGGCGTCAAACGAGCCAATGGCCGGGCGTTCGGAAACCACGATGCCAAGGCCGTGTTGAAGTTTCCCGGCGGCACAAACGGGCCGGCCTTCCTGATGATGCGCAATTTCTACGTCCTGAAGCGCTACAACAACGCCGACAAATATGCACTGGCCGTCGGACATCTGGCCGACCGCATTGCCGGTGCCGGACCCATTATCCAGCAATGGCCGCGCGGCTATGTGCCCATGGACGATGAGGAGCGCATGGAAGCCCAGAAACATCTCAAGCGGCTTGGTTTCTATGACGGCGAAATCGACGGCAATATCGGCTCCGGCTCCAGGGCTGCAATCCGGGAGTTCCAGAAGCGTGCCGGCATGAAGGCCGACGGCAATCCGTCCCGCCGCGTCTTGCAGCGCCTGCGCAGTAGCTGATCCTGCAGCGGCAACGGCACAACCTGGTGCAGGCGTCTTCAAATCGCCGCAGACCGGTTCCATAGCAGGCCCTGATGCTCTAAGTTGAAGCTTCCTGCCGGTTATTGGCAGATTGGCAATCGGGCTGACATGAGAATGGTGCGCCGTTTCATCGTTGTTTTCCTTATCGTGGCTGTGGCGGGGTTTGCTCTGCCCGAGGTGGCGCCGTTTGGCGTCGAGTATGCCCACGCACAGCAGGAGGGTAAGCGGAAGAACCTGTTTGAGTTGCTTTTCGGCAAGGCACTGAAACAGCAACGCGAGCGCCGTGCGCGCGCTACGGCAAACCAGGCGGCTGCAAAGGCGAAGAGACAGCAGGCTGCGGCTGCCCGTGCCGCGTCGCAGAATGCGGCTCGTGCCTCCGGCAGCAATTCCGGCCACAGCGGGGCAGTTGCGGCAGCACCGCCTGTAAAGGTGGTGGAGAAGAACGAGGATGCCGCCAAGGTTCTTGTGATCGGCGACTTCATGGCTGGCCAGCTTGCCTCGGGCCTGGAGCGCATGTTTTCGGAAAATCCGGGTCTTGTGACTGTCGACAGGTCTGTGGCCCTTTCCGGCATGGTACGCGACGATGTTGAGAACTGGCCATCAACCGTCGGAGACCTGATCGAGGAAACCAGGCCGATCGTGGTTGTGGCGCTGGTGGGCATGAACGACCGGCAGCAGATGAGATTGCAATCTGGCCGGGTGCCGAAGCTGAGCGACGAGTGGAAGGCAGCATACAAGACGCGTGTCGAGGGGCTTGCAGAAGCAGTGCGCGCCAAACGCCTGCCATTGATCTGGGTTGGACTGCCGCCGGTGTCGAAAGGCAGCATGAATGCCGACTATCTGGTGTTCAACGAGTATTACCGCACGGCGGTTGAATCTGCCGGTGGCATTTTCGTCGATATCTGGCAAGGTTTTGTCGATGAAGAAGGGCGGTATGTGCGCTCCGGGCCGAACATCAACGGCCAGATCGTTTCGCTTCGCCGTGCCGATGGCATCAACATGACGGCAAGCGGTTACGAGAAGCTTGCCTTCTTCGCGGAAAAGGCCATCAAAAGGATGACCGGCTTCGGCAAGGATGCGCTGGTCAGTTCGCTGGTTTCGGTCGGCCTGCCCGATGGCTTCAAGCAGGATCAGTACGATCCGGCGGGAACCGGAAAAACCGTGGTGATCGCTCTTGGCAACCCGGCGGCCGATGGCGGCAATGCACTTGAAGGCGGAGAGGGCTTTCTGACGGCCAGCGATGCAAGACAAAGCACCAGCTTCGAACTGGTTGCCAAGGGCCTGGGTACCAAGCCGAAGGAAGGCCGGATCGATTCCGAATGGGGTAATCCGTCCTTCAGCCTTCCAAAAGGGGAAACGCCGGAACCGGTTCTGGCAAACATTCGCGGCATCAATCTCAAATCGCTTTTTGACGAGCCGGCACAGGCTGAAGGCGAGGCCGCGCCGGCGGATGAAGCTATCGCCGATCCTCAAACCAACTGATTGATCCCGGTATCACATATGGCCGGTGCCGGTACAAAAAGGCCCGCCCCTCGTCAGAGAAGCGGGCCAATGCTTGTATTCCGGCCAGTATTCAGGCCGGTAGCGGGCCTGATCAGGCTTCGATCTGCTTGACCTTGCCGTTCTTGCCATTCGCCTTGCTGATTGCAATGCGGCGCGGCTTCATGGCTTCGGGAATCTCACGGACGAGATCGATGTGAAGCAGACCGTTTTCGAGGTTGGCGGCTTTTACTTCCACGTGTTCTGCCAGCTGGAAGCGGCGCTCAAAGGCACGCGAGGCGATGCCCTGGAAGAGAACTTCGCTTTCTTCGCCGGCTTTGCTTTCGTTGCGTTCGCCCTTGACGGTCAGCGTATGTTCCTTGGCTTCGATGGTCAGGTCATCTTCGCCGAAACCGGCGACGGCCATCGAAATGCGGTAGGCATTTTCGCCGGTGCGCTCGATGTTGTAGGGGGGATAGCTTTGAGCGCCTTCGGCCGGAGACATGTTGTCCAGCATCGAAAACAGGCGGTCAAAGCCAATGGTTGAGCGATAAAGGGGTGCAAAATCAATGCTACGCATAATTGTCCTCCTTGAAGCGACGTTTGCGTTCTGGTTGATTTTTTCGCCTCCTTTTCCTGGCAGGCGAAAACTGTGTACCGGCCCGTTTGGCGCCGGTAGTCCAGATTTGGGAATTCGGTTTTTGGATTTCAAGAGGCTGAAATCAGCCGGAATTGCAGTCTGAAACGACAAATTTCTGCAGCGAATGAGCGTTGGCATGTGCTTGCGCCTTGCCGTTGGAAAGGCCAAGAGGTACACCCGATTGCCCTGATGAAATTCGCCGTGACCGGTTGCCCGTAACCGGTTGCCATTGTGGAAAGCGCAGTGATGGAGCTTGCCAATCCTTCCTATAATCCCGTCCCGCCCGATGCGGTTTGCGGGTTTGCCACGACCGGGGACGGGTTCAAGCTGCGCTATGCCCATTGGCGGACGGTGACGCCGCCTTGCAAGGGAACGGTATTGTTGCTGCATGGCCGGGCGGAGTACATCGAAAAGCTCTTTGAGACGGTCGGGGATCTCAGAAAGAAGGGATATGACGTCCTGACCTTCGATTGGCGTGGGCAGGGCGGCTCCGACCGGTTGCTGGAAGACAGCAGACGCGGCTATGTCGAACATTTCGGCCAGTATGTCACCGATCTCGAGACCATCATGACCGATGTCGCTCTGCCGGATTGCCGGGGACCGTTTTATATTCTGGCCCATTCCACAGGTGCCCTGGTTGCACTGCTCGCGGCGCCACACATGGGCAACCGGCTTCGCCGCATGGTGCTGTTGGCACCCCTGCTTGGGTTTGGTTCCGTTCCCATTGCCAAGAATACGCTGAAATGGCTGTGCGGAACTCTTCACGTGGCCGGGCTCGGCAGCCTCTATATGGCAGGGGGGGCGACGCCCGATGAAAACCGGGCGTTCAAGGGCAACCAGCTGACTTCAGACCTGAAGCGGTTTCAGCGCAATGCCAAGCTTGCAGGCGAATTTCGTGATCTGACCATTGGCGGGCCAACAGCCACCTGGCTGTTTGCCGCGGCAAGAGCGATGGAGCGCGTCGCCAGGACCGAGTTTCACAGCCACGTTACGATCCCAACCCTGGTGATTTGCGCCGGCAATGACGAAGTAGTCGACAACCGGGCGGCTGAACTTCTGTGCCGTCGGTTACGGTCAGGCTCCTGTCTGACGATACCCGGCGCCCGGCACGAAATGCTTCAGGAACGCGATTCCGTGAGAGAGCAGGCGTTGGCAGCATTCTACGCTTTCGCACCCGGTGGCAGGGATCAGGATGCCTATCCACCTGCGGTGGGCAAAGCAGAATTGGGTAAAGCAGGGTCAGGCCAGGCAAAACCCGATGCGGCAGAGCCTGAAACGGAATTGTCCGGCAAGGCGGTTTCCTGAGCCATTTGGACGGGTCAACCAGCCAGGTCAGGCAAGCGCCTCGCCAAAGGCGTCGACTTCGCTTGCGCTGGTCGCAAAGGAAGTGACCAACCGGTACAGTTCCTCCTGGCTGTCTGAAATGAGGTCCTCGTGGGAAAGCGGAGGCCGCCATTCATAGAAGACGGCGCCTTTCTTGCGCAGGTCTTCCGCGCGTGTCTTTTTCAGGATCATGAAGGTTTCATTGGCTTCAGGCATGAATGCCAGCCGGGCATGAGGGCTGTTGTCGATATGGGCTGCCAGCCGTGACGTCATGGCGTTTGCATGGCGCGCCATGTCGAGCCAGTGGTCGTCATCCAGATACCCCTTGAACTGGGCGGCAACAAAGCGGCTTTTTGAAAACAGCTGGCCGGCGCGTTTGTGATGAAAGGCAATCTCCCGGGACAGGGCGGGATCGAAGCACACAAGCGCTTCCGCACACCAGCAGCCGTTCTTCGTGCCGCCAAAGGACAACAGATCCACACCCGCTTTCCAGGTCATTTCAGCCGGGGTCACGCCAAGGCTTACCAGTGCATTGGCAAAGCGGGCGCCATCCATATGAACCGGCAGGTCGTATTCGCGTGCCATGGCAGCGATCGCCTTGATCTCGTCCGGATTGTGGACGGTGCCGATTTCAGTTGCCTGGGTAATCGAAACGGCGCCCGGGCGGCCGTGGTGAAGAAAATCGGCTGGAAACCGGCCAATAGCAGTACGCAATGCCTCGGGATCCATTTTCCCAAGCTTGCCCGGAACCGGACAGAGACGGCTGCCGGAAAAAAACTCCGGTCCGCCGCATTCGTCGGTAACAACATGGGAATCCTCGTGGCAGAAGGTGACGCTTCCGGCCTTCGACACACTGGCGATGGCCAGAGAATTGGCTGCTGTGCCGGTTGCAACAAAGAAAACTGTGACATCGCGCTCGAAAACCCGTGACAGTTGCGCTGTCACTTCCCGGTCGAGTTCACCACTGTTGTAGCCGCTTTTGAATCCCCCGCTATGATCCAGGATCGCCTGGTTGATCCTTGCATCGGCACCGGCCCAGTTGTCGCTGGCAAAAAACACGCCGCCCTTCCTTTCAAGATAAGAATTCGATTGGCGGATTGGTCGCATGACAGGCCGAACCTGTCCAGAGCAATTTGGATTTCGAGGCAGACCGGCGATCTGAAATGTCTGAATAAATTCAAGTGCTTGCCGGGAGTATCCATTGCGCGAAAAGTTGAGACGGTCCGGCAATGGCTGGTTTCCCGAAGTGAGCGACCAACAGGTAAAGTTGACGTTGGAAAATAAAAACCCGGCTCCGCAAAGCGGAGCCGGGCATTGGAGCCAGATCACTTTCTAAGAAGGTTTGCCAACCGGTTCGTCAGTCTGGGGGCGACAGCGCTGACGCCGTGCAGAAAAACCACCTTGAGACTGGACTCCAATCTCGAACCAAAATTGGTGGTAGGGCCCCGTTTGCTTTCCTGGATTTACAGGTTTTGCTTCCCTTAAAGCTGTCAAGCTTCTTACATGCCCCAACGAAAACCTATTGAGTCGCCTGAAAATTTGCAAGCGGAATCAGCAATGTAGGTGAACCTGCCCGATAAATTTCTCTTCTGAAAACAAGGCCTACCGGCCGGCATGGGCGCTGGGCTCAAGTTTTCCTTGCGATTCACCTCGGATTCTGGCAGTTGAACCTCATAAAAAGGACAGCATTGCTGTCCTATTGCCTTGCAACGGGATATTGCTGCCACAGCGGCTGCTTTCGGCACGGCGCGTAATTTGCTAAACAGGGCTTGCCGGGCCTGCCGGAAGGGCGACCCGGACAGCACTCTCAGGCATACGTGGAATGACGGCAGCTCTGCAACTTGCTGCAGGAGACTGCCTTCACGGCGCGCGCCATGCATTGGGGTGGAGCGCCATGTGCGATGCAGGCAGATCGGGAAGGAGACAGGGATGATGAAGGGCGTGGAAACAGGTTCGCTGCGGGAAGTACCGGCAGAGACTGCTGCCAAGCGCGCCGGCACTGTCTTCCCTTTGCCGTCTGCCCCTTTGCCGTCTGTTGGTGGCCTGCCGGGTGCCCAGGGCCTGTATCATCCGTCGAACGAGCGTGATGCATGCGGCGTTGGCTTCATTGCCGATCTTTCCAACAAGCCGTCCCATCAGACGATCAAGGACGGCCTGTTCATGCTGGAAAACCTGACCCATCGCGGCGCCGTCGGCGCCGATCCGCTGATGGGCGATGGCGCCGGCATTCTCGTTCAAATTCCGCACAGGTTCTTCAAGCGGGAAATGGAAAAGCAGGATATCAGCCTGCCCGAGCCAGGCCGCTACGCGGTCGGTCATTTCTTCATGCCGAGGGATGAGGCCATTCGCAGCGCCTCGATCAAGATCATCGAGGAGTGCGCCGAGGCAGAAGGATTGCAGCTTATCGGCACCCGGGACGTGCCTGTCGACAATTCCTCGCTTTCAACGGCGCCCGACATCATGGCCAGCGAACCGGTCCACTTGCAGGTGTTCATCGCGCGCCCTGAAACCATTGAAGACGAGGACGTGTTCGAACGCCGCATTTTTCTGCTGCGCAAGGTCATCTCCAACCGGGTCCACAGGGAAACCCAGGGCCGCGACAACGGTTTCTATCCCGTTTCCATGTCGTCGCGCACGATTGTCTACAAGGGCATGTTCCTGGCCTATCAGGTCAGCAAGTATTATCTCGACCTCCAGGATGAGGCGTTTGAATCCGCCATGGCGCTGGTTCACCAGCGGTTTTCGACCAATACCTTCCCGTCCTGGAAGCTGGCGCATCCCTACCGCATGGTGGCTCACAACGGCGAGATCAACACCCTGCGCGGCAACAATAACTGGATGGCGGCCCGTCAGGCGTCGGTCGACTCCGAACTGTTCGGCAATGACATCGCCAAGCTGTGGCCGATCTCCTATGAAGGCCAGTCGGATACGGCGTGCTTCGACAACGCGCTCGAGTTTCTGTATCAGGGCGGCTATTCGCTCGTTCATTCGATGATGATGCTGATCCCGGAAGCCTGGGCCGGCAACAAGCTGATG
>JAGRLQ010000083.1:0-565 GCA_020441735.1 Nitratireductor sp. | reverse complement strand
ATGGAGCCGTGGGACGGCCCGGCGGCGGTTGCCTTCAGTGACGGTCGGCAGATCGGTGCAACACTCGACCGCAACGGGCTGAGGCCCGCCCGGTATATCGTGACCGACGATAACCGGGTCATCATGGCGTCGGAAGCAGGCGTTCTTCCGGTGGCAGAGGAGAAGATCGTCAAGAAATGGCGGTTGCAGCCCGGTCGCATGCTGCTGATCGATCTCGAAGAAGGCCGCATCATTGCCGATGACGAGATCAAGAGCCGGGTTTCGGCCAAGCATCCCTATGGCGAATGGCTGGAGCATACCCAGCTCATTCTGGAAGACCTGAAACCGGTGGAACCGCGCGCCCTTCGTGGCGATGTTTCGCTGCTCGACCGGCAGCAGGCCTTTGGCTACACCCAGGAAGACACCAAGCTGCTGATGGCGCCAATGGCGACCACCGGTCAGGAAGCCATCGGTTCGATGGGTACCGATACGCCGATTTCGGCGATGTCGGACAAGTCGAAGATGCTGTACACCTATTTCAAGCAGAACTTCGCCCAGGTAACGAACCCGCCGATCGATCCGATCC
>JAGRLQ010000408.1:1781-2070 GCA_020441735.1 Nitratireductor sp. | reverse complement strand
CCTTGGCGGTGAAGATGCCGGTGCACTCCATGGCGATGTCGATGTCCATTTCCTTCCAGGGAAGGTTCTTGGGATCGCGCTCGGCCAGCACCTTGAAGCTCTCGCGGCCGATATGGATACGGTCGCCGGAAACGGTCACTTCGCCGGGAAACTTGCCATGCACGGAATCGTAGCGCATCAGGTGTGCATTGGTTTCGACCGGGCCAAGATCGTTGACGGCGACGATATCCACATCGTCGCGGCCCGATTCATAAATCGCGCGGGCGACGTTGCGGCCGATGCGGCCAAA
>JAGRLQ010000408.1:0-1675 GCA_020441735.1 Nitratireductor sp. | reverse complement strand
CTTTGTCGGGCGTAATGCCACCCGGCGGATTGTACCTGAAACGATTTTATCAGGGCGAAACTTCACTGCCTCAGCGATGCGGGCGCAATAACAGCCAAAAAGTCGCAGCCTGACGTTGCGCTGTGCTCTGTCAGCGGTGCGTCTATCTCAAAACTGGTCGAGGTTAACCGTCGTGTCGCCGCTGGTGGCATCTTCGCGGATTGCTTCGGCGGAAGCCTGGGCCACTTCGAAGGCCAGCTTGTTCAGACGTTTCGCGGGGCCATAGTCGGGCGCCTTGGGTCCGCCGCCGGCGATGACGATGGTGCCGTCATCGATCTTGCGGATCGGGCCAACCTGGGTGAACGGATATCCGGTTTCCTGATCATACAGGACGATTGTCGCGATCACCTGCGGATTGTCCGGGCGCCGCTCGCCATTGACGGTGACCTTCGCTCCCGTCAACTGCTGCAGGCTGGCACGGCTCCTGATAAAGACGGAGTTTATCATCACGACCGCGCGGAGCGGTCTTGTGCCGGTGAAGATTGGCGTCAGGGCATCCCGCATGTGCGGCACGATATTGGCGGTGATGCCTGCTTCCAGTTGCCGGCGAACCTCGCCGCGATTTGCCAGCCCCATCTGCGTGCCGAGGTTTTCGAGCGGCGTATCCCCGCCGACATTGCGCCTGATCTGCGCTTCCAGATCGGCAACGCGCAGCGGTTCTTCGGCCTGCGAATAATCGACCGTGATCTCGCTGAGCTGAAACTGGTTGAGGTAACTTGAGCCGCTGGGCGCCGGGGTGCTCTGGCAGCCTGCAAGCCAAGTCATCATTACCGTCATCAGCGCGATGACCGCCGCACGAGGCAGATCAAATCCGCCAAAGGGAAAGGACAGTGACAAAGACGGTTTCATTCCGAGCCCTCTGGCAATGCTGACAACATGAAGGCTGCTGTTGCTACAGTCGTTCTTTTGCTGCTTTGGCGACGGCTTCCGGCGTAATGCCGAAGTGCTTGTAGAGTTCCTTGTAGGGTGCGGAAGCACCAAAAGTCGACATGCCGACAAAACCGCCATCGGTGCCGATGAACTTTTCCCAGCCCTGGGAAACTGCGGCTTCCACGGCAACGCGCACCGGCGCCTCGCCCAATACGTCCCGGCGGTATTCGGCGCTCTGGGCGTCGAACAGTTCGAAACAAGGAACGGACACGACGCGGGTGCCAATGCCATCGGCCTCAAGCAGCTTTTTCGCCTCCATGGCGATTTCCACTTCGGAACCCGATGCGAACAGGGTCACCTGCTCCTCACCGTCGCAGGGAGAAAGCGTATAGGCGCCCTTCGCGCAGAGGTTTTCCTTGGAAAACTCGGTGCGCAGTGCGGGCAGGTTCTGCCGGGTCAGGGCCAGGACGGTGGGCGTCTTTTCGGTTTCAAGCGCTGCCTGCCAGCATTCCGCCGTTTCCATCGTGTCGCAGGGACGCATGACGTAGAGGTTGGGAATGGCACGCAGCGATGCAATCTGCTCGACCGGTTGGTGGGTCGGGCCATCCTCGCCAAGGCCGATGGAATCATGCGTCATCACATGGATGACGCGAATGCCCATCAGCGAGGCAAGCCGGATCGAGGGACGGCAGTAATCTGCAAAGGCAAGGAAGGTGCCGGAATAGGGAATGAGGCCGCCATGCAGCGCAATGCCGTTCATCGCCGC
>JAGRLQ010000082.1:6101-7331 GCA_020441735.1 Nitratireductor sp. | reverse complement strand
GTGCCCATTCCACACGCAGGTTTGCGCGACTGGGCCCAGCCTCCGGCTTTTTCAAGCATGGCATTGTCAGATGAGCGTACCGGTGACCTGGTCCTTTCGGGACCGGTTCATGGCCTGCGGAGGTTCAACCGGTAAAGGAGACTAATCATGGCGCTGCCTGAGTTCAGCCTTCGTCAGCTATTGGAAGCTGGCGCCCACTTCGGCCACAATACCCATCGCTGGAACCCGAAAATGGATCGTTACATTTTCGGCAAGCGTAACAACGTGCACATCATCGACCTGGCGCAGACGGTTCCGCTGCTGCATCAGGCGCTCAAGATGGTTTCGGACACGGTTGCAGGCGGCGGCCGCGTACTGTTCGTCGGCACCAAACGGCAGGCATCGGACGTCATTTCCGAAACCGCCAAGAAATCCGCCCAGTACTATGTCAACCACCGCTGGCTTGGCGGCACGCTGACCAACTGGAACACGATTTCCAATTCGATCAAGCGCCTGCGCAAGCTGGAAGAGATGCTGGCCGGCGCCGAAGCAGAACACCTGACCAAGAAGGAACGCCTCATGCTGTCGCGCGAGCACGACAAGCTGGAGCGCGCGCTTGGCGGTATCAAGGACATGGGCGGCACGCCGGACCTCATGTTCGTCATCGATACCAACAAGGAAAAGAACGCCGTCGACGAAGCCCGCCGGCTGAAAATCCCGGTCGTTGCCATTCTCGATACCAATTGCGATCCGGACATTGTCGATCATCCGATCCCCGGCAATGACGACGCCTCGCGCGCCATCGCGCTTTACTGTGATCTGATCGCCAAGGCAGCCCTTGACGGCATCGCCCGTCAGCAGGGTTCTGCCGGTGTCGATATCGGCGCCATGGCGGAAGCCCCGGTTGAAGAGGCGATTGCCGCAGCACCGGTCGAAGAAGCAGCACCCGCAGAAGCCGCTACGGCTGAAGCACCGGTTGCCGAAGAGAAGCCTGCCGAAGAAGCACCGGCTACCAATGGTGAGGCCGTTGCCGCACCGTTGTTCACGGCGCCGGAAGGCGAGGGCGACGATCTTACCCAGATCAAGGGTATCGGACCGGTTGCCATGGGCCAGCTCAAGGAACAGGGTGTCACCACCTTTGCCCAGATCGCGGCACTCAGCGACGATGATGTGAAACGCATCGACGAAGCCATGCCGTTCAGCGCCGACCAGATTTCGGACTGGCGCAGCCAGGCTGCTGAAATCGCCAAG
>JAGRLQ010000082.1:0-6029 GCA_020441735.1 Nitratireductor sp. | reverse complement strand
TGATCACCATATGGCGGCGGAAGCCGCAAATGCTGCGGCAGCAAAGCTGTCACAAAAACCTGTCAGTCCCGTCACAATGGCATCCCCAAGGGGTGCCAACACGAATTTGGGCGTGCTGGCATGGCAAGGAAGGACAAGAAGATGACCATTACCGCTTCCCTGGTAAAAGAACTGCGTGACAAGTCCGGCGCCGGCATGATGGACTGCAAGACCGCGCTGACCGAAAACAATGGCGATATCGAAGCAGCCATGGACTGGCTGCGTTCGAAGGGCATCGCCAAGGCCGAGAAAAAATCCGGTCGTGTCGCCGCTGAAGGCCTGATCGGCATGGCGCAGGGCAATACCGCTGCCGTACTGATCGAGGTCAATTCGGAAACCGACTTCGTTGCCAAGAACGAACAGTTCCAGGATCTGGTGCGCCGCACCGCGGCTACCGCGCTTGAGACCGACGGTTCCGTCGATGCGATTGCTGCTGCAACGATCAATGGCGGCGACAAGTCGGTTGCCGACACGCTGACCGATGCAATCGCCACGATCGGCGAGAACATGACGCTGCGCCGGGCTGCCAAACTCGCCGTCGGCAAGGGCGTGGTGGCAAGCTACATGCACAATGCTGCCGGTGAAGGCCTCGGCAAGATCGGCGTGCTGGTAGCGCTTGAATCGGAAGGCGATGCCGGTGCGCTTGCTGCCATCGGCAAGCAGGTTGCCATGCATGTTGCCGCAACCAATCCGCTGGCTGCCACCCAGGACGAGATCCCGGCGGATGTGGCCGAGCGCGAGCGCGCCATCTACACCGAACAGGCTTCAGAATCCGGCAAGCCGGCTGAAATCGTCGAGAAGATGGTCGAAGGCCGCATGCGCAAGTTCTACGAGGAAAGCGTATTGCTGTCGCAGACCTTCGTGATCGATGGCGAGACCAAGGTCGAGCAGGCGATCAAGAATGCCGAGAAGGATGCCGGTGCGCCGATCGCCCTGAAAGGCTTTGTCCGCATGGCGCTGGGCGAAGGCATCGAGAAAAAGGAAGACGACTTTGCAGCCGAAGTCGCTTCGATGGCTAAGAGCTGATCCCGGTCACACTTCGCAGTGTTTAATGAGGGGCGCTTCGTGACAACGGAGCGCCCTTCGTGTATCGCAGGACAGCATCAATTCCGGGGATGATTCACATTCATGGCAAAGGCGGCAAAGCGCGCATCCGGTTCCAAGGCGAGGGCAAAAACGCGCTATGGGCGCGTCCTGTTCAAGGTCTCCGGCGAGGCGCTGATGGGAGAGCAGTCCTTCGGTATCGATCCGAAGATGACGGCGCGCATTGCAAGTGACGTTAAGCAGGCCGTCGGACTGGGCGTCCGTATCGCACTGGTTGTTGGCGGCGGCAATATTTTCCGTGGCGTTGCGCTGGCTGCCAAGGGGGCTGACCGGGTAACCGGCGACCACATGGGCATGCTGGCGACCGTGATGAATGCCAAGGCGCTGAAAATGGCGCTGGATGATGCCGGAATGGAGGCTGTTGTCCTTTCGGCCGTCGATATGCCGGCCTTTTGCGAGACCTTCACCCAACGCGGCCTTGACGCCCATCTTGATGCGGGCAGGGTGGTCGTTTTTGCCGGCGGCACGGGCAACCCGTTTTTCACCACCGATACGGCTGCCGCGCTCAGGGCAAGCGAGATGCGGGCCGATGCCTTGTTCAAGGGAACCCAGGTGGACGGGGTTTATTCGGCCGATCCGAAAACCGATCCCGGTGCCGAGCGCTTCGACACGATTTCCCATGATGAAATGCTGGCGCGCGGGTTGAAGGTGATGGATGAAGCTGCAGTGGCGCTGGCCAGAAACGCATCCATTCCCATCGTCGTCTTTTCGCTGGAAAAGCCCGGTGAACTTGCGCGCGTATTGCAAGGAAAAGGCCGCTGCACTACGGTCACGATTTGACGGCGCGGCAGGCTTTCAAAGCCACCCGCAGTGGGCAAGTGGTGCGGTGAAAAGGCTTGCCAGGTTTGTTCATCGTTCAGGCATGTTCGGTAGACACCTGAGCAGCTTCAGTAGAAGACCAGTATAAGGAAGCGTGGAAATGTCGGACGACGCAATCGATTTCAGTGATCTCACCAAGCGGATGGAAGGCGCGATCTCCTCGCTCAGGAATGATCTGGCAGGCCTGCGGACGGGCCGCGCCTCGGCAAGCCTGCTTGATCCGGTGATGGTGGAGGCCTATGGCCAGTCGATGCCGATCAACCAGGTCGGCACGGTCAATGTGCCGGAAGCACGCATGGTTTCCGTACAGGTCTGGGACAAATCCATGGTGGGGGCGGTGGAAAAGGCGATCCGCGATTCGGGATTGGGCCTCAATCCGGTCGTCGATGGCCAGAACCTGCGCATTCCGCTGCCGGAACTCAATGAGGAACGCCGCCGCGAACTGGTCAAGATTGCCCATCAGTATGCGGAGAATGCCAAAGTCGCCATCCGCCATGTTCGCCGTGACGGTATGGAAGAGGTGAAGAAGGCTGAAAAGGACGGCGATATCGGCAAGGACGATGCGCATACGCTTTCCGACCGGGTGCAGAAACTGACCGATGACATGGTTACCAAGGTCGACGAAGCCCTTGCCCAGAAAGAAACCGAAATCATGCAGGTTTGATGGTTGGCTGGGGTAACAGCCCCACAAACGGATGCGAGCAAACGAGGATATGCGGGGAATGGCAGGCCAACACGCCGGTAATGCTTTTCAGCAGCCCCCCCGCCATCTCGCCATCATCATGGATGGCAATGGACGCTGGGCGCGCAAGCGCGGCCTGCCGCGTCATCACGGACACCACAAGGGGGTTGAGGCTGTCCGTACCATCGTCAAGGCAGCCCGCGAACAGGGCATCGCCTATCTGACGCTTTATTCGTTCTCGACCGAGAACTGGTCGAGGCCGAAGGACGAGATCAACGAGCTCTTCAAGCTGCTCAGGATTTTCATTCGGCGCGATCTTGCCGAATTGCACCAGAACAATGTCCGCATCCGTGTCATCGGCGAGCGGGAAAACGTTCCCGGCGACATTCTCAGCCTGCTGGACGAAGCGGAAAATCTTACGGGGGACAATACGGCGCAAACCCTGATCATTGCCTTTAACTACGGTGCGCGCCAGGAAATCATCCGCGCCGTGCGCGACATTGCGGCAAGGGCAAAGCACGGCGAACTGGATATCGCGTCGATCGATGAAGCGGTAATCGATGAGGCGCTGTTTACCGCCGGCATTCCTGATCCCGATCTTGTTTTGCGGACAGCCGGTGAGAAGCGGCTGTCCAACTTCTTGTTGTGGCAATCCTCCTATGCGGAGTTTGTTTTTATTGACAAGGAGTGGCCGGACATGAACGCTGGAGATCTGGCGGCGGCGCTGGAGGAATATGCCTCCCGCAAACGCAAGTATGGCGGGCTTCTCGATGGCGGCGATGAAAAGGCGCTGCAGAGCTGACCGTCTCTGCTGACTGTGTCAACTGACGCTGGCGACCATTGGGGCGGTGGCTGCGGCATGTGAACAATGCGGGGGAGAATGGACAAGGACGGCAAGGCCATAAGCGCAGGGCGATACTCCGATCTGCCGTTGCGCATCATTTCCGCTGTCGTACTGGCGGCTTTTGCAATCTGGTGCACATGGGTTGGCGGCAAGACCTTCCTGCTGCTTTCAATCGTCTTTTCCGCCCTGATATTCTTCGAATTTCGCGGCATGGTGAAAACGGAACTGCCATTGCGGGTGGCCTTCGCGGTGACGGTTCTGCTGGTTCTGCTTTATGCCAGCTATCTTGTGGAACGGCCTGCTACCGGAATTCTGCTGGTTGCCGGTGGCGCGGTGCTGATTGCGCTGTGGGAACTGGTTATCGGTCGCACCGTATGGGGCAGTACCGCACTGATCTATGCCGGCTTTCCCTTTATCGCCCTGGCCGACATGCGCAATGGCGAGCAGGGCTTCTTCATCGTTCTTTTCGTCTTTGCCTGCGTTTGGGGGGCTGACAGTTTCGCCTACTTCTCCGGTAAGGGAATTGGCGGGCCGAAGCTTGCTCCAGCCATCTCTCCCAACAAAACCTGGGCGGGGTTTCTGGGGGGCCTTGCCGGCGCTGCAATCATTTCATCCGCGCTTGCCCTGGCCTTTTCGATCAACCCCGGCTGGATGACCATGGTGCTGGCGGTGGTGCTGGCGCTTGCGGCGCAGGCGGGCGACCTGTTTGAATCCTGGGTCAAGCGGCGCTTTCACCTGAAGGATTCCGGCAATCTCATTCCCGGTCATGGCGGCGTGCTCGACCGGATCGACGGCTTCATTTTCGCCATTGCCGTTGCCTGGACCATTGCCGTCATGCTGGCGCCGGCCGGCCTGCGTTCCGACCCGCTGACAACGGGATTCGCGGAGACATTCTTCGGCTTGCCACGTTGACGCCAGAAAGCGCCTTCACTAGATCACTTGGACTGACAAAAAGGCAAAGGAACCTGCCTGCCTGATCCCAGAGCCGCTGGCACCGTCTTGCCGTCGCGCCAGCGGGCCAATACAGGCGAGGACAAGGTTCAAATGCCAGAAAGCCGCTGACCGGCCAACTCCGATTCGGAAATCCTCATGGAAACCCTGCCTGCGCCTTCGATCTCCTTTTTCGGCTATATCCTGCCGTTTCTGATCGTTCTGACCATCGTCGTGTTCTTTCATGAACTTGGCCATTTTCTCGTGGCTCGCTGGAACAAGGTGAAGGTGGATGCATTTTCCATCGGCTTCGGGCCGGAACTGCTCGGCTATACCGACCGGCACGGAACGCGCTGGAAACTCTCGGCAATCCCGCTGGGCGGCTATGTGAAGTTCTTCGGCGATGCGGATGCTGCCTCAAGCCCGGATTTCGAACAGGCCCAGGCAATGAGCGAAGAGGAACGAAAACACAGCTTTCTGCACAAATCCGTGGGCCAGCGGGCTGCCGTGGTTGCGGCCGGCCCAATTGCCAACTTCATCCTGGCAATCATCATTTTCGCGGCGAGTTTCATGTTCATCGGCCGGTTCGTTTCAGAACCGGTTGTCTCAGACCTGGTGGCTGGCGGTGCTGCGCAGGAAGCAGGCTTTCAACAGGGCGATTTGGTCATTTCGATCAATGGCGAGGCGATCGAGTCATTTACCGACATTCCGCGAATCGTCGCACCCAATCCCGGCCGCGAATTGACCGTCGTTATCAGCCGGGACGGCATCGAGAAGGCTCTGACTGTCACACCGCGCACAGAGGAGCGCACCGACCGATTCGGCAACAAGTCGGATATCGGCATGATCGGCATCATCAATACGCCGAGCGAGGAAACCTCGAAAGTGGTCTATTTCGGACCGGTGGAGGCGGTCGGACAGGGTGTTCGGGAAACCTGGTTCATCGTGCGGACCACCATGCTCTATCTGAAGGATATCGTTACCGGCCATCAATCCGCCGATCAGCTTGGCGGGCCGATACGCATTGCCAAGGTTTCAGGTGAAGTTGCTACCGTTGGCGCCAGCGCGTTGATAAACCTGGTTGCTGTTCTGTCCGTAAGTATTGGTCTTTTAAACCTTTTTCCAATCCCCATGCTGGATGGCGGACATCTGGTTTTCTATGCCATCGAGGCCCTGAGAGGAAAGCCACTGACGGAAAAGGCGCAGGAATTCGGTTTCAGGATCGGGCTCAGCCTTGTGTTGATGCTGATGGTTTTTGCCACCTGGAACGATATCAGCCGGTTGCTGCAGTAACAGGCTGTCGGGATGCCCGGACCAGCCGGTGCGGCTCCGCGGTAACATTTCATTGCAGCAGTGCAGTCTGTGTTGATTGGAAAGCGCTGCCAAAGCCCGGCAAGTTGGCAGCCGGACGGAGAAATATCGCGTCATGCGCCGTGCGGATTCGGGCGGGATTTCAGTAACGGTTAACCAAGCTTGCGAATTGGCATGGCGAATTGGCAACAGATTGACAAATTAACGAAAATCTTTGGTCTAGGATGGTTGCACGGGACGCAAATCCTTGTAAAAGGTTTGTTAACTAAGCCGGATTCTGTCCGGCTGCCCTTGTGTGCG
>JAGRLQ010000081.1 GCA_020441735.1 Nitratireductor sp. | reverse complement strand
TCTTCATCGACAGCGCGCCGGCGCCGACCATCGTGCTGGTCATGGCGCTCTGGTTCGTTGCGGTCTTTGCCTGGAAATCGGCGGCAATCCGCCAACAGTCAAAAAGCTGAAAACTGCATACAGCAATTCGGTAAAATGGCTTGTCTTGCCGTTGTGCCTCCTCTACGCATTTTGCTCTTCCACGAAACAACCAATTCCGCACAGCAATGAAATTTGATTTCGACAAGGTCATCGACCGTTGGAACACCCATTCCTCCAAATGGGATGGCATGGAGAAGGCAGTCGGCGCGAAGGGCAAGGATGCCATCGCCATGTGGGTTGCCGACATGGACTTCGAATCGCCGCCAGCCGTGAAGGAGGCGCTACTGGAAGAGGTGCAGCGCTCCACCCATGGCTACTACACCGGCGATCAGGGCTGGCGCGAAGCGATGAGTAGCTGGCTCTCCCGCCGCCATGGCTGGGAGCCCGATCCCGACTGGATCACCCCGACACCCGGCGTCGTCTCCGCCATCGGCCTGATGCTGCAGGCCTTCAGCGAGGAAAACGACCATGTGGTGGTTTTCTCGCCGGCCTATCATGCCTTCGGCAAGATCATCGCGGCCAACAACCGCCGCATTCACAACCAGCCGATGATCAACGAGCAGGGCCGTTATCGCATGGACGTTGAAGGCCTCGCTTCATCGCTCCCGTCAGATACAAAGATTGTAATCCTGTGCTCACCCCACAATCCGGGCGGCCAGGTCTGGAAAGAGGATGAAATCCGAGCCGTTTGCGAATTTTGCATCGAGCGCGACCTGCTGCTGATCGCCGATGAAATCCATCACGACCTCGTCTTTTCGGGATATACCCATCACGTGACGGCCAGGGCGATGCCGGAAATCATGGACCGGCTGATCACCTGCGCTGCGGCCACCAAGACCTTCAACCTGGCAGGCGCTCATGTGGGCGGCGCCATCATCTCCAATCCGGAACTGCGACAGCGTTTCAGATCTGCCTGCGCCGCCGCCGGCCTGTTGTCCTTACCCCTGTTCGGAATGATTGCGACAGAGGCAGCCCAGCGCCATGGCGATGCATGGCTTGATGCGTTGCTGCCCTATCTTGAAACAAACCGAGACTTGCTTACAGATCGCATTGTGAAGGACATTCCCGGCACCCGCGCCATGCACATCGAGGCGACCTATCTTGGCTGGGTCGACTTTACCGGAACCGGGCTTGAGCGCAGCGATTTCATGAAGCGCATTACGGAAGACGCCCGCATCGGCGTGAGCCCCGGACCCCAGTTCGGCCCCGGCGGAGAGAACTGGGTTCGGTTCAATTTCGCCACGCCACGGCCTGTGCTGACAGAGGCTCTGGACCGGCTAGAAGAGGCCTTTTCCGACCTGCGCGGGTAACAAAATTGTCAACAGTGACAATAACTTCTTGAAAATTACCATGCGTAAGTATATCCACCGCGGTCGAGGCTTGGCGGACGATCCCCCACTTTATCTCCGCCACATGCGCCACGCCGTGGTGCATGGTGGTCCCTGCTTCCCGTAGAACCACAGCCTCACCTTCGGGTAGTATTTCTCACTGCTCTGAACCTGAGGTTCTCTGTAAGCTTCACTCAGCCAACGGCGCCGATTTCCCGAAATCCGGCGATTTCCGCTTCGCCATATCCCAGCTCTTCAAGGATCGAATCGGTGTCGGCGCCCTGGCGCGGCGGCTCTCGCTCGATCGTGCAGGGGCTGGCCGAATATCGCACCGGCTGGTGAATCGCTCTGTATTCGCCTTCACTCGGATGGTTGCGAATCTCGGCAAATCCCGTATCGGCAATCTGGGGATCCTCCAGAACCGTCTCCAGACTGTGTACCCGCATACAGGGAACATTCGCCGCCATCAGCAAGTCCATCCACTCATCGGTGGTCTTCAAAGCGCATATCTCTTCTGACAGGAGATAGAGCTCATCGATATTGGCAGTACGCGCTGCGTAAGTCGCAAAGCGCGGGTCGTCGGCGAGCGCCGGCATGCCGCCAAGGGTGAAGAACCGCCGCCAGTTATCATCGCTATAGGGCATCACGGCAATGTAGCCGTCCCTTGTGGCATAGGGCTTGCGGTTTGGACTTACCGAGCGCGAATAGGCGGTATTACCCAGCGGCGGCACGAAGGCATGCCCGTACAGGTTTTCCACCATGTTGAAGGAAACCATGCACTCCATCATCGGAACCTCGATGAACTGGCCTTCGCCGGTCCGCTCACGGTGCAGCAGGCCAGCCAGCAGGGCGTTGGCGGCAAACAGCCCCGTCGTCTTGTCCGCCATCAGGCCGGGAAAGTAGCGCGGCGCCTTGCTTCCATCCTGCCGCGGCAGCATCAATGCCAGTCCGCTGGCTGCCTGGATGAGATCATCGTAGGCCGGCCGGCCCTCATAGTGCCCGCCTGTGGCAAAACCCACCGCATGGACATAAACGATATCCGGCCGGATGGCACGCACGCTGTCATAATCGAATCCCAGCCGCTTCATGCCGCTGGCGCGGATATTGTGAAAGAACACATCAGCAGTCTCAATCAGCCGCCTGAGAATGTCCTTGGCCTCGGGGCGCGTGAGATCAAGCGTGATGGCCCGCTTGTTGCGGTTGATCGTCAGATAGATCGGTCCCATTCCCCTGGAGTGCATAGGACCCGCATGGCGCATGATGTCGCCTGCCGGGCTTTCGATCTTGATCACATCTGCCCCGAGATCACCCATCATCTGGCTCGCATAGGGTCCAAGAACCACCGAACTCAGATCAAGAATGGTGTAACCGCTTAAAATGCCCTTCTGCGCCATCAGACAACTTCCCGGTACGCTGCTGTTGGCGGAGCTTCTTGCCCCGCAAGCATTTGGTTAGTGTCTTTCAGGAGTTTGCGCCACAAGAAATGCCGGCCGGGCCCATGCGGATTGCCGCACGCGCAACGCGAACCTTGAAAGGATTGGAAATCACCGGATTTTCGAAGCCGAAAACAAGCATGGCCATGCGGGCTTCGCTCGAATGCGCTGCACCGCACGGCCATGCTCTTCACGGTTATGACGCAGAATGCTTCCTCAAGATTCCTGCGTGACCAGTCGGACCCCCCGAGTCGTTTCGGTCTCCATAACAGCTTCCCGTGAACCGCAACACGGTAACACAATCGGATAAGATTCGTGAACCGGACAATGCCATCGAGCGCATTCAGAAAGTAAACAGTCTGTTTACTTTCTGAATGTTTCAGCAAGAAATAATGGATAAATAGCCGATTTTGCGCCCGGAAGAACAGTATTCTGAAAAAGTTACAGCTGGGGTCGGGCTGACTGGAACAGATTTCTCCACAAAAATGGCGTTGTTATGTCAACTGGATTACTGTCTTCGAAAAACCGGGCGTTGCAGACAGGGAAATTATTATAGTTTTTGGTGTATATCCCGGCATTTGCGATCCACGATTATCCTGTTGCTGTAGCGTCCAATGGCCAAGCGGCTTTCTCGCGACCATGCGCTAAGGCAGAGATTTTTCCGCAAGTTGATTTCTGTAATCGAGCCACGCTAAGCTTGTCTTGGCGGGTGGGCGAAAAAGCTTCTGACTCATTAGAGAAAGGCTTGTGGTGTGACCTGCGCCCTTACCCAACCCAAATGCAAAACTCTCCAGCACTCCTTGAGCCAGGCAATGCCCGTTGTCCTGTCCATGCTTGTGACACTGGCGCTGTTGGCCGTTGCGGCCTCTTCCGCCTCAGCCCAATCCGGCAATGAACGCAGGCCCAGTACCTGCCTGGCAATTGCCGGCCTGCCGGACCCGGCGACACATGGGCCGCGCATCTGGAAAGCATCCAACGGCCCCTCCGGCCAGTTTTTCGCTCAATCCCGGCAATTCGCCCAATCCCGACAATTCGCCCAATCGATGGCCGATACGGTGCGCATCAGATACGCCGTGCACTCGACCTATCGCATGGAGAGTCCGCAGGGCATCGTGCTTGCCACCGACTTTGCTGGCCGCGCCGGCAGCGGTGGCCTGCCGGACATCGTTACCATGAACCATGCTCACGGCACCCATTACACGACGGCACCCAACCCTGCCATTCCCCATGTCCTTCGCGGCTGGGGTGACGGCGAAACGCCCGCCAGCCACTACCTGGAAGTTGGCGACGTACTGGTGCGCAACGTGACAACCGACATCTACAGCGGCGGCGTGCTGATCGAGGCTGATGGCAACTCGATCTTCATTTTCGAGATGGCCGGCCTGTGCATCGGCCATGTGGGACACCTGCACCACACGCTTACGCCCGAACACATCGCCGCAATCGGCCGCCTCGACATATTGATGATCCCCGTAGATGGCGGCCTGACCCTGAGCATTCAGGGCATGTCCGATCTGGCGCGCCAGTTCCGCTCCTCGATCATCCTGCCCATGCACTGGTTTTCAGGCTTTTCCCTGCAGCGTTTCGTCGACAACATCTCCGCTTCCTTTCCCGTCGATGTCCGCGACGGAAGCGAATTCACCGTCTCCCTTGCCACCCTGCCAGCCAGTCCCACAGTCATCGTGTTGCAACCCGAACTCGGCACCGGTTTCGGCATGGGGTTTGGCGACAATTAGGTGGGCTCAGATCGCGCCGAGCACCTCGCCGATTCCGGCATGAACAACGAGATCGGCATGACCGTCGAGCGGCGTTTCCTTCCGGTTGAGAATGACCAGCTTCGCGCCGGCCTGTTTTGCCACGGCTGGCAGATCGGCCGCCGGATAGACCACCAGTGACGTGCCAACTGCCAGAAAGAGGTCGCAGTGCTGCGCTGCCTCATAGGCTGCCTGGGTTTCGGCCACCGGCATGGCTTGACCGAACATCACCACATCGGATTTGACGATCTGGCCACATTCCCGGCATCGTGGCGAGTGCCCGGTCTCTTCCAGTTGTTTTCGGCATTCAGCGATCTCGTGGCGCAAGCCGCAGGCTGCACAACTGGCGTGGCGCGCATTGCCGTGGATTTCGATCATTGCTTCAGCCGGCGTTCCCGCCTCCTGATGCAGCCCGTCGATGTTCTGGGTAATCAGCGTCGAACATTTTCCGCCCCTCACCCATTCGGCAATCTTCTCATGCCCTACATTGGGCTTCACCTCACCCAATTGGTCTTCCATGAAAAAGCGCCGCCGCCAGTCCTCCAGCCGCGCTTCTTCCGAAGCCATGAATTCGGCATAGTCGATGATCGTGAACTGGCTCCAGATGCCACCGGGAGAACGGAAGTCGGGAATGCCCGATTCCGTCGAAATTCCCGCGCCAGTCAGCACCACCATGTTGCGGGCTTCGGCAATGAGGCTTTCGAGAACAATCGTCTCCGCTGCCTTGCCGCTCATGCATCCGCCTGTTTGAGGTCTTCCGCGGTCAGTTCATACGCCTTGCCGAAGCCGCCATTGAGATTGGCCCGTTCCACTTGCATCCGCCAGAAGTGGAAATCCCCGAAGTCGACATAGAGCTTCGACTTGGGATGCTTCTTCAGCCAGAAATCGCGCCGTGCGGCATGCTGCGGATCGTTGCGATCAAGTTTCTCGATACGACCGATAACGGTAACGCGCGGATGGGTCAGCGGATCGCCCTTGGAACCGGGTTCGCCGAACAGCAGCGAGGCCCGCCCGTCCTGTGCCAGCGCCTTGGAATGGCCGGAAAGGCCGGAGGCCAGCACGAAGGGCGAGCCATCGGCCTCGACCGCCACCGCCACGCGGCTGACCAGTGGCATGCCGGTTTCAGGTTCCAGCACGGCAACGGCAGCAAACTGCGCGTCGGCCATCAATTGCCGGGCAAGCGCCCGCGCTTCATCGTCGGTTTCACGGATCGGATTGTCGGGAGAGGGTTTGCGGGATGGTTCGGCCATGACTGTCAGAGCACTCTGCATTGAAACTCGCACCGGAGTTTACAGCCGCAATGACCAACCGCAATAAAAAAGCCCCGCATCTTTACAATGCGGAGCCGAAGGCATCCCCCGCTCACGTTTGGCACGTTTGACGGGTTTGTCTGCCTTTGAGCCTGTTGCCCTCTTTCAAGGTTTCCGGTTGCCAGTACATCCGTGGTCAGACGGTTGAAAGCGAGGGCTGGCGTCTATAGCCGCCTCAGGCTTGTAACGTCGATGGCTTAGGCCATCGAAAGATTGTCGGCAGCAGCCTTGCCGCTGCGCTGATCGGTGACGAGCTCGTAGTTGACCTTGTCGCCTTCGTTGAGCGAATGAATGCCGGCGCGCTCCAGCGCGGAGATGTGAACGAAGGCATCCTTGCCGCCGTCATCCGGCTGAATGAAACCGTAACCCTTGGTGGTGTTGAAGAATTTTACCGTACCGGTAGCCATGATGAATTTCCTTTCAATGGCGTTGTCGCCCGGACACCGTGTCCAGGGCGCTTGTCGTAGCTCGCATTGTAGAAGGAAGACGTCATAGTACCGGATTTAACCGGGGCAGTTCAGTTTTCATCAAACAAATTTGCAACGAACGAAGCGCATATGCCTGTCAAATGCGTCAATTGCAAGGCAAATTGCGAATGGCGCTGTCCGTGCCCATCTGTTCCCGCCGGCTTCACACTACCAGATTGGCGACGATTTCATTGTCCGAGATGTCCTGATAGCGCATGCCGGACTGGTCGAGCTTCCTCTTCAGCCGCTCGAAATTGTCTGGCTTCGTCGTTTCGATGCCGATCAGTACCGAACCGAAATTGCGCGCGGATTTCTTCAGATATTCAAACCGCGCGATGTCGTCCTCAGGACCCAGCATGAGCAGGAAGTCCTTCAGTGCGCCGGGGCGCTGGGGAAAGCGAAGGATGAAATACTTCTTCAGCCCCTCGAATTTCATCGCCCGTTCCTTGACCTCCGGCAGGCGCTCGAAGTCGAAATTGCCCCCTGAGGTAACGCAAACGATGGTCTTTCCGGAAACCAGTTTGTGCGGCAGGCGCTTCAGCGCATCGATGGTCAGCGCCCCGGCAGGTTCCAGCACAATCCCCTCCACATTGAGCATTTCGATCATCGTGCCGCACAGCCCGTTGGTCGGCGCCAGCACGACCTGGGAAGCGTCGTATTTCTTCAGCCGGTTGAAACAGTTCCGGCCGATCTTCGCGACCGCCGCACCATCGACAAAAGTGTCCATGTCCTTGAGCGTAACGAGCTTGCCGGCCTTCAGGCTTTCATGGAGGCTCGGTGCCCGGTCCGGCTCGACAAAGCTGAATTGCGGCATGCGCGCGCCTTCGCTCGTCAGCCGGTCTTCCATGTAATGGGTAACGCCGGATGCAAGCCCGCCACCACCCACCGGCAGGATCACCCGGTCGATGACTTCGCCTTCCGGCAGTTGATCGAGGATTTCCTTCGCCACCGTCGCCTGACCACGAATGATCTTCGGATCGTCGAATGGCGGCACCATGACCCCGCCTTCGGCCGTGCAGAAATCAAGCGCCGCCTTGTTGGCTTCGTCAAAACTGTCACCCACCAGCCGGATTTCCACATACGGCACGCCGAAAGAAGTCGTCTTCATGATCTTCTGCTGCGGTGTCGTCACCGGCATGAAGATGACGCCCTTCTTGCGGAACTGGCGGCAGGCATGGGCAAAGCCCTGGGCATGGTTGCCGGCAGACGCACAGACGAACAGTTTCTGCGCCGGATCCCTTTCGGTGACCTCGATGATGAAGGCATAGGCGCCGCGGATCTTGTAGCTGCGCACCGGTGAGAGGTCTTCGCGCTTCAGCCAGATGCGCGCGCCATAGCGGTCGGAAAGATGCTGGTTGAACTGCAGCGGCGTCGGCTCGAACACCTGCTGGAGCCGCTTATGAATGGCCGCAACTTCGTTTGTGAACTTTGTCATGTCTTCGCGTGGCTTGCCTGGGGAAATCGAAAACCGTTTCACAGGACCGGTCATTGCCTCTATTGTCACACCCCGGCAGGGTTGCACAAGAGACCGGCCCGATGGCAGACACCACAGGCAGACAAACGGGAGGAACTGCATGCAAGGCTTGATGATGGACCGGCAATTGCTGATCTCGTCAATTATCGATCACGCAGCGCTGTATCATGGCGATACCGAGATCGTTTCCGTCAACACAAGCGGCGGAGAACACCGCACCAACTACGCCGAATTGCGCCAGCGCGCCTTGCAGCTGGGCTCCGCCTTGCAAAAGCGCGGCATGAGCAAATCTGACCGTATCGGAACGCTCGCCTGGAACAACTTCCGCCATCTTGAACTCTATTACGGCGTCTCGGGCGCCGGCCTTGTCTGCCACACCGTCAATCCCCGCCTTTTCGCCGACCAGCTTGTCTACATCATCAACCATGCCGAAGACCGCATGCTGTTCTTCGACAAGACCTTCCTGCCNNTGCCGCTGGTCGCCGGCATCCGCGACGCGCTCAAAACAGCCGGCAGCTTCGTGCTGATGGAAGCCCGCGACGAAGCGGTGCGCAACGAATATCCCTGGGTGGAATTCTACGAGGACGTAATCGCCGAAGGCGACGAAGACTGGTCCTGGCCGGAAGACGTCAGCGAGTATGATGCCTCCTCGCTTTGCTACACCTCGGGAACCACTGGCAACCCCAAGGGCGTGTTGTATTCCCACCGCTCCACCCTGTTGCACGCCATGATGTCGGCCACGCCCGATGTGATGAACTTCTCCGCCCGTGACTGCTTTCTGCCGGTTGTGCCGATGTTTCATGTCAATGCCTGGGGCAGTCCTTACGCGGCCCCGCTGGTCGGCTCCAAGATGGTCATGCCCGGCCCCGGTCTCGACGGTGCCAGCCTGGCCCGCCTGTTCAACCAGGAGAAGGTAACGATCTCCGCCGGTGTGCCGACCATCTGGGCAGGCCTGCTGCAGCATCTGGAAACCAGTGGCGAAAAACTGCCGCATCTCGAGCGCACCGTGGTTGGCGGCTCAGCCTGCCCGCCGGCGATGATCGAGAAATTCCGCGACGTCTACGATGTCGAAGTGCTGCATGCCTGGGGCATGACGGAACTGTCACCCCTCGGCAGCGTCAACAACCTGAAGAACAAGCATTACGAGCTTTCCGAGGCCGAGCAGAAGAAACTGCGCGAGAGTCAGGGCCGCCCGCCCTTCGGCATCGAACTTGGCATTTTCGACGATGATGACAACCAGCTTCCCAATGACGGCGAAAGCCAGGGCAATCTCTATTGCCGGGGACCCTGGGTGCTTTCGAGCTACTTCTCCAACGAGGGCGGCGACCCGCTTCACAGCGGCTGGTTCCCCACCGGTGACGTGGCAACCCTCGACGGGGATGGCTTCATGACCATCCGCGACCGCTCCAAGGACATCATCAAGTCCGGCGGCGAGTGGATTTCGACCGTCGATCTGGAAAACCTCGCTGTCGCCCATCCCGATGTGGCCGAAGCTGCCGTCATTGCAGCAAAGCACGACAAATGGGACGAGCGCCCACTGCTGATCGTCGTTCCCAAACAGGGCAAGACCATCGACGAACAGGCCATGCTCGACTTCTACAACGGCAAGGTCGCCAAATGGTGGATTCCCGATGCGGTGAAGATCGTCGAGGAAATCCCCAAGGGCGCCACCGGCAAGATCCTCAAGACCGCCTTGCGCGAGCAATTCTCCGACGCGCTTCTGGAAGCCGGTTAAGGCTGCCCGACCGAGCCGCGGCATAATACGCTCGGCTGCAGCAAACGGCACGGAATCACTTGCATTCCATCGGGAAACCGGGCAAAAGCGCGATTGACGTAAACGTAAGCTTTCGGGAAGCAAATATCCGGCCCGGACCAATCAAGAGGAGCAGAACATGAGCACCCAGGCAATCGCTGACAGCATCAAGGCCAAGATGAGCGACGGTACCGACATCGGCGCATCCGTGAAGTTCGATTGCGGCGATGATGGCGTTGTGGTCATCGACGGCGGCGACGTCTCCACTGAGAACAAGGACACCGACTGCACGATCAAATGCGATATCGGCGTGCTTCAGGATCTGGTCGCCGGCGATCTCGACCCGACAGCCGCTTTCATGCAGGGCAAGATCAAGGTTGAAGGCGACATGGGCGTTGCCATGAAGCTGTCCTCGATCCTCTGACAAATTCGGTTTCGAATACGAGGGCCGGGTGCGAACTGCCGCACCCGGCCTTTTATTTTGTTACGGCTTCCAGCCATTCCTTCCAGGCGTACCGATCGCCGCGAAAGGCGTTGATGTCCGTATCGCCCTCGACACCAGACATCTTGCCCGTCCCGGTATACTGCCAGAACGTCCACTCCTGCCCCGGATAAGTCTGATCGGGGTGGTCTGCCACCGAGCGCAGCCAGAACGACACATCTTCGATCTTCGACAGTTCGTTGTCCCGGTAGAAATCGGGTGTGGTGTAGACGACCGGCGTCTGCCGGTAGTGCCGCCGCACGAAATTGAGAAACACTTTCATTTCCCGCCGCACGGTATGCGCGGGCGGGCGCAGCTTGCAGCTCGGCGATTGCGGGTTCCATTCCATGTCGAGCACCGGCGGCAGCGCACCGCGCTCCCTCGGCACGTGGCGCACGAACCAGCGCGCCTGTTCGATCGCCGGCCGGCAGAAATAGTAGAAGTGATAGGCACCGCGTGGAATGCCGGCGCGTTTCGCCGCCCGCCAGTTGGTCCTGAAATAATCGTCCACCCGGTCGCCGCCCTCCGTCGCCTTGATGAAGGCGAAGCGGATACCGGCACGTTTCACCGCCGCCCAGTCGATGTCGAACTGGAACTTGGAAACATCGATCCCGTGCACGGGGTAGTCCCAAGGCGCCCTGCCCTCCCACTCATGGGGATCGTTGTCGCCATAGCGCGGCCCGGTTCCCGTGGTGCGGATATCCAGCACATCCATCGGCGACGATGTACAGGCGGCAAGCAGCAGTCCCGCCGCGATCAGCAGATTGGAAAACAGGGCAAACCGGCGGGAGATAAGCGCGTACATATAGGCCCGTTCGAATCGATACTGCCCTCTTATACACGCCCCTCTGCGGCGGGGAACAACACGCCGCGCTCACCGCTTTTCCATTGCTCGTATTTCGCCATCACCGCATCAAGCCGATCAGAGACCAGAAACGCGTCGAGCCAGCGGATAACGTTCGGCCAGTCTTGCGCCCGAAACCAGTCGATATCCACATGGGCATACTGGCGCACAAAGGGCAGGATCGCCATGTCGGCAAGGCTCATCCGCTCGCCGAAGAGATACGACTTGCCATCAAGCATCACTTCCAGTTCTGCAAGATATCCCGCCGCCTTTGCACGCTCTGCTGTTTCGTCCGCGTCGGCATAGCGCGTGGCATATTTGTAGCGGTCGAGTGCCATCTTGAGCGGCCCGTCAAAGGTTTCAATCAGCAACCGCATGGCTTCAAGCTCTGCAGCAGGCCAGTCGATCAGCCTTTCCGGATCGTTTTGCGCGAGCGCCCAATCCATGATGTCGCGACTTTCCTCCAGCACGCTGCCATCGGCGAGCACCAGCACCGGCACGGTTGCCTTGGGGCTTGCTTCAAGCATTTCAGCCGGCTTGTCGCGCAGCACGACCTCCCGCAGTTCCACCGGTTCACCCGATGCGGCAATCGCCAGCCGTGCCCGCATCGCATAGGGGCATCGTCGGAAGGAATAGAGAATCGGCAGGCCCGCCATCTCAGGCCGGTTCGCCTTTTGCCATGGATTTGGCGATCTGTTCTTCCCGCACCTTGCGCTTGGCATCACGCAGGGCCTCCTGATCGGCAGCAATGTGGCCCTCGCCGCGCTGTTTCGCCAGCTCCACCTGACGCTGGCGCTCAGCGAAGCGCTGCTTCTGCTCCGCGCTCATTTTTCCAAAGCAATGCGGGCAGGAAACGCCGTGAACATAGTGCTCCGAGCGCTTGTCTTCCTCGCTGATCGGGTGGCGGCAGGCATGGCACAGATCGTAGGGGCCGGGCTTCAACCCGTGGCCAACGGAAACGCGATTGTCGAAAACGAAGCACTCGCCTTCCCACAGGCTCTCCTCCTCCGGCACGGTTTCAAGATATTTCAGGATCCCGCCCTTCAGATGATAGACCTCGTCGAAGCCCTCCTGCTTCATGAAGCTCGATGCCTTCTCGCAGCGGATACCGCCGGTACAGAACATGGCAATCTTCGGCTTGTTGTGCAGGCGCTCCTGCTCGCGCACCCATTGCGGGAACTCCCGGAAGGTCACGGTATTCGGGTTCACCGCACCCTTGAACGTGCCGATATCGACCTCGTAATCGTTGCGGGTGTCGATCAGCACCACGTCGGGATCGCTGATCAGATCGTTCCAGTCTTCAGGCTCCACATAGGTGCCGACCACATCATTCGGATCGATGCCAGCAACCCCCATGGTGACGATCTCTTTCTTCAGCCGCACCTTCATGCGGTAGAACGGGTTTTCGCCTTCCGCCCAGCTTTCCTTGTGTTCGAGGGCCGCAAGCTTCGGATCGCTGCGCAACCAGGAGAGCACGGCGCGAATGCCGGCTTCCGGCCCCGCAATCGTGCCGTTGACGCCTTCGCGCGCCAGCAGCAGCGTGCCCATCACATCGTTCCTGCGGCAGACTTCCAGCAGCGGCTCGCGCCGCGCCTCATAATTATCGAGACGGACGAACTGGTAGAGAGCTGCAACGAGAAAGCGTTCGGTCATGATCAGCTTCTTGTGATTTCGTATTGTAGAGTGCGCTTCCTATAGTCCTGCCAGCATTCCGATTCAAACCCCCCACAGGTCAAGCCATGCCCAACCGATACCACGAGTTGCTCTTTACCGATGCCGTCAAGGCAATCCAGGCAGAAGCCGGAAGCCGCGCCATGTATGCCCGGCAGGAAACGATCGAGACGACACGCAATGCGGATCTCGGGCCGGACGAACTCGCCTTCATCGCCGCCCAGGACAGTTTCTACATGGCATCGGTCAGCCAGTCCGGCTGGCCCTATGTCCAGCATCGCGGCGGGCCGCGCGGGTTTCTCGTCCCTCTCGACGACAACACACTGGCCTTTGCCGACTTCTCCGGCAATCACCAGTACATCACCACCGGCAATCTCGGCGATGATCAGCGCATCGCCATCATTCTGACCGACTACACCATCCAGCGCCGCATCAAGCTGCTGGCGCTCGCCGAGGCAGTAACAAAGCCTGAGCCGGAACTCGTTGCCAGGCTCACCACACCGCAATATCCCGCACCCGTCGAACGCGTCATCAGGCTTGAGGTTCAGGCCTTCGAGTGGAATTGCCCCAAGCACATCACCCAGCGCTACAGCCTTGCCGATGTACAGAAGGCCACCGCCGGCCTGCAGAACCGCATCGCAGAACTGGAAGCCGCTCTGGCTGCAACCGGCAAAGGCTGAAGTTGAGCGGCAATACCCGTCCAGATCGCGCGCAAAGCGCCATTGCTGACAGCCACTGACCCACGCTATGTTCATCCCATGGCCAGCACCGATCTCGATGAAATCGACCTAAAAATTCTGCGTATCCTGCAAGCAGAGCCTGAAATCGCCATTCAGGAGATCGGCGCGCGGGTAGGCCTGTCTCACACGCCCTGCTGGCGCCGCATCAAAAAGATGCAGGAAAGCGGCCTGCTCAAGGGCAGGGTCTGGCTGGTCGATGCTGAAAAGGCCGGCCATGACGTTTCGATCTTCGTCTTTGTGCGCCTCGACACCCATTCGGCGGAGGTCATGGATGGCTTCGAGAAGGCGACGCTGGATGTGCCGGAAATCCTGCAATGCTACACCGTGTCGGGAGAGTTCGACTATATGTTGCGCGTCGTCGTCGGCTCGGTGCGCGACTATGAGCGCACGGTCAAGGGCAAGCTTCTCAAACTGCCTCACGTGGGCATCATGAATTCCCACTTCGCCCTCAACGAGGTGAAGAACACCACCGCCCTGCCCATCTGAAATGGAGGATGCATGCCGCAATGCGGCGCGCACTCTCGAAATATCTATCCTATTATTTGGCTGAAAATTAGGACAGCAGCCTGCCATGCGCCGAAAACCTCTCGAAAATTGGACTTTGGTTTCGCCAAAACCACGTCATACTGTCAGATGAGGGAGTCGGGCAGGTTCCCGGCAGCACCGGTACGCCTGCCATTTGGTGCACGGCTGTCGCCGGTTACATGAACCGCCCCGCGTGTCCTTCCGCACGGACCGCAAAGCCTGCCAAAATGGCAAAGCCTGTTCAGGAGAAGCATTGATGGGTGTCGAAAACAACGAATTCGATCCGGCCGCCGCCATCACGCTGGAAGACAAGTATACCGCCGAGGAAGGCAAGGTCTTCATCAACGGCACCCAGGCGCTGGTCCGCCTGCCGATGGTGCAGATGCGCCGCGACCGCGCCGCAGGCCTTGATACCGGCACCTTCATCTCCGGCTATCGCGGCTCGCCTGTCGGCGGCTTCGACTTCACCCTGCAGCAGGCGCGCGAGCACCTGAAGAAGCACGACATCCATTTCCTGCCGGGCGTCAACGAGGATCTGGCAGCAACCGCTGTATGGGGATCGCAGCAGCTTTCCACGTCGCCCGGCGCGAAGAAGGACGGCGTGCTCGGCATCTGGTACGGCAAGGGACCGGGCGTCGACCGTTGCGGCGATGTCTTCAAGCACGCAAACTCCTTCGGCACTTCCCCTCATGGCGGCGTGCTGGCGATTGCCGGTGACGATCATCTGGCAAAATCCTCCACCGTTGCGCACCAGTCCGACCACGCTTTCATGGCGGCGATCATGCCGGTGCTGTTTCCCACCTCGGTACAGGAATTCACCGAACTGGGTCTCCTCGGCATCGCCATGAGCCGCTATTCGGGCCTGTGGGTCGGCTACAAGGTGATCGCCGACACGATCGAGACCACCGGCGTTGTCGATCTCGCCGGCGAGCAGCGCCCCTTCGTCACCCCCAACGACTTCGAAATGCCCCAGGGTGGGCTCAACATCCGCTGGCCCGATGACCGCTTCGCCCAGGATGAGCGGCTGCAGGAATACAAGGCCTATGCGGCCATCGCCTTTGCCCGCGCCAACAAGATCGACCAGCTCGTCATCGATTCGAAAAAACCGCGCATCGGCATCGTCGCCTCCGGCAAGGCCTACGAGAATGTCCGCGAGGCGCTGCGCCATCTCGATATCGATGCAAAGACCGCCGACAAGATCGGCCTGCGGCTCTACAAGGTGCGCATGCCCTGGCCGCTGGAGCCCGAAGGCATCCGGCAATTCTCCGAAGGACTGGAGGA
>JAGRLQ010000407.1 GCA_020441735.1 Nitratireductor sp. | reverse complement strand
CTGTCTGGACTCGAACTGTTTCCAGACATGAATCCGCCCCTTTTGGCGGGCATCGGCCAACCATAGCTTCTTTCGCGCGTCGGGCTTCTCCAAAGCGCGGTACTTCCCACCCGAGTACTTCGGCCAGTCAATCGCCAAACCAAGCTTCACCATTTCAGCCGAGAGGTCGCGGCCATCTTGCAGATAGCACTTTGCAACAGTGCGACCGTGTGAATCTATTTCGGTAACTTCAGCGTGTACAGCCTGCCCCTTACACAATGATACCAACGCCCATTTGGCCTTTTGCCCGTAGGGGTGATTGATCTCGGGCGCATCAATACCGAACAAACGCACTTGCGTTTTGCGGATAACCACAGTGTCGCCATCGACTACATATGCGGAGCCGCGCAGGACGCGCTCTACTAATTGCGGTCTTGCACTTTTGGGATCGAAAGGCTGGTGGTTTGCGCCTGTATCCTTGCGATGTATTTTTTGGTGACGGTGAACCCTCTTGCGGCTAGTGGCCATCCGTGTCGCCACAACGACCAACAAACCAACAGAGAGAATTATAATAAATTCCAAATAATACAGCTCCCAATTTGAGGTTGAGCAGGCAGCGTCCGCAGCTCAACTTTTAATATACACATATTATATTAAAAAGACTACGTACCGATGTCATACCGAAGCGTGCTTGAACATCCTGGCACCAAATGCGCAGACGATATTGAATTAGGCGATGCCCGGCTCAGGAAGCTCCGGTTAGAAACCGCGTAGGCAGACAGCTGCACCAGATCGGTAATCAGTAAGGTAAATCCGACGAGGAAATCGACGGCCTAGGCACGCTGCAGTAGCGCGACTTGCGAAGCCTCTGCTCACCCCGGGCTTACCCCGGTTCGTGATGGTCACCGGACTGCTTTTCGGTGCCAAGCGGCCGACGGCGGCTCGCGCGGCTGCCAGCCGGTTGGCTGAGCCGGGGCTCTCCCAGCGCTTCGCGGATCCAGTCCTGGAAGAGAAACACCTCGTATTCCTCCTGCATCAGCACACCGCGCTCGAACGGGGCTGCCCTCAGCCCGCGCTGGTTCAGTTCGCAGGCCATGCCGTCCTGTTCCATCACGAGGGTGGCGAAATCCGTGATCCGGGCGAGATCGAAATCCGGCCGAGCAAGCGTTTCCGGCCGGAACAACCATTCGGCGGTCAATTCCGTCCTTTCGGGCGAAAGCGGCATCAGCCGGACGATCCGTACATAATCGACATGGGCTGCAATGAAAACCGACGGCAGAAGCGTGGCATAGCGCTGCCCCGACGCCCTTTCCTCGTGGCTCAGGCCTGGCAGTTCATCCTGGGCCGCGCCGTCCATCGACCAGGTATCGGCGCCGGTGCGAAGGCCGCCGGAGCGCAACGGCGCGCCATCATCGGCATGGGCCTGCCATTCGGGATCATCCCGCCGGGCCATGATGCCGCGCCCGTAAATCGGAACCAGTTCGCAGAGTTCCGGGTGAATGTTCGGACAGTGCAGGCACTCGTTGAAGTTTTCCCAGAAGATTTTCCAGTTGCAGGCCAGTTCCTTGCGGTAGCGGTGACCGGTAACGAGGGTCTCCATCGGCCAGGAGGCGATGAAGGAGAGTTCGCCTCCGAAGACTTCCTTGAACGGCGATGCGCCGTCACCGGCGAGGTTGGCGAAAACGCAGCCGCCCCACTCGGCAATGGCGATTGCATGAAGGCCGTATTCGGCACGGTCGAACCCTGCCACCGGGCGCATGCGGCCCGTCGCCAGCAGCCGGCCATCAAGACCATAGGTCCATTGGTGATAGGGGCAGACGATGCGGCGCTCGAACCGGCCCGTTTCTGACGTGCACAGCGCCGAGCCGCGATGGCGGCAGGTATTGAAGAAACCATGGACAGCGCCGTCTTCTCCGCGGACCACCAGTATTTCCTGGCCACCAATGGAGAAGCTGCGAAAGTCACCGGTATGCGGCAGGCTGTCAGCACGGCAAAGATAGACCCAGGACTTGCCCCAGATATCCCGCATCTCGCGGTCGAACTGTGCCGGTTCGAAATACCAGGCCGCAGGAAGTGCGGGTTGTGCCGACGCCAGCCCGTTGAAACCCTCTTCGAGAATCCGATCATCCGCCATGAGCCACCCGCACGGAAATATTGCCATCGACCGGCAGAAGCTGCGGGCTTGAAAGACTCCACGCCTGCACGGGTGCCGGTCAGCAAACTCTAGCCGAGTTCCCGGCATTGCGCCATCGGCTTGAGGGGGCGCCATCGGCTTGAGGAGGAAGCGCCGTTCGCTCAGCGGCGCCATCGGAAGAAATGATCAAATCAACGCTGGAACCAAGTGGTTTGCGCCTTCTGCAATACCCGGAAAGCCACAGACGGCGGTTCCGCCGATTTCTGCTAAGACCTGGCTTCTGACACGAGGCGAGTAGCCGCCATGCCGGCAGAGTGAATATACTGCGTATTTCCGTGAATGAGTGACAGGCTCATGCTTCCCTCGATGAGGATCATGACCTGCCGGGCAAGCTGGGCCGGGTCTTTCACTGCGGCCGTTTTGAGCTTTTCGGTAAGCCAGTCTTCAACAGCATTCTTGTGGGATTTCGCCGCGTGCCGCGCAGGGTGGCCGGGCAAATCCGCAAGTTCTGCGACTATGCGTGAAAATCCGGATCCAAGCCACGAGTCTCCGTCGGCCCAGGCCTTCATCTCCCCAAAGAGATTTTTCACCAGCTCGTCAGGATCCGTTGTATTCGGGCCCGCCCATTGTTGAAACTGCGGCATCAGGTGGCGATGCAAGTCTTCAAGCGCTGCGGCGGCGATGTCGTCCTTGCTGTTGAAATGGTAATAGACGGTGCGCTTAGTCAGCTTTGCGTATTCGGCAATCGCATCGACACTGACCCGCGAAAATCCTTCACGGTAAAACAGTCTGTAGGCGGCCTGCAGAATTCGGTCCCGGGTGGCAGGAGGGTCGGCGGTCATGAATCGCATGTATACTAACTAGTGAGGCGACACAAACCGCTTCCCGTGTCAGGCTTTCAATTGATACCCTTGACCCACGGTTGATAACCCAGACTCGCGACATATACCCCCGGCTCGTGACTGGGGGACGCGAAGCACATGATCCGGAGGTAGAGACGATGGCAGATGCGGCCACACAACCCGAACCCGGATTTCGGTGGATAATCGTCACGGCAGCGGCACTGATGCTCGGCATTGCCATGGGCACGCTCGTCAACGGCCTGTCCGCTTTTCTCGTGCCGCTGGAAGACCACTTCGGATGGGAGCGTGCTGAGGTAGCCGCCATCAATTCTTTTGGCCTTATCGGAATTGCGCTGGGCGGCATCCTCATGGGACTGATTGCCGACCGCGTTGCCATACGAACCGTTTGCCTGTTCGGGGCGGGAAGCTTGTCCCTCGCGCTTGTGCTTGCTGCGTATGCGCACTCCCTCTGGCATTTCTATGCGTTGTTTTTTGCTGCCGGCGCATTGGGTGGCGGCGCCCTGTTCGCGCCACTCATCGCGCATGTCGGCCGCTGGTTTAAAACCGGCGCAGGGCTTGCGATCGGAATTGCATCGGCAGGACAGGCGCTCGGCCAAGGCATGGTGCCCTACATTGCAGGGTATCTAATCCAGGTATCGGGATGGTCATCCGCGCTGACAATTCT
>JAGRLQ010000406.1 GCA_020441735.1 Nitratireductor sp. | reverse complement strand
ATGCCAGCTATCCCCAATTGTGACCGTTTGATGTCAGATTCCGCTTGCCAAAACATTACCAAATCCTTAAATGCCGCCCGCTGCCGTTGATCGGTGGCGACAAGATTCCGCCGGATCAACCGGCGAAACCAAATCAGTGGGCGTCAAACATGCTTCATGAAAAATCTCCCGGCTCCGTTTGGAACGTGGCCGCGGTGGCAATTGTCGTGTTGTTGGCCGTAATGGCTGTCAGCGGCCTCGTACCTGGCGGAGATGCCGCCACGATGGCATCAGCGCTGTAAGCCCGGCAAACCGGAACGCGCTAAAACCGCACCTGGCATCCGCCGGTGCGGTTTTTTGTTGGCTGGTTTTGTGCAACATGAAATGATGTGGCCACAGGCTGCGCAAACCGGCGGGAGAAAGCAATATGGCGATTACGGGCGTTAAAACCCTGGTGGAACGGGCCAACAAGGAGATCACGACCCATTCTCCGGCTGAAGCCCTGTCCCGGCAATCTGACGGCGCCGTTCTGGTAGACATCCGCGATGTCCGCGAACTTGGCCGGGAAGGGCGCATCGAAGGGGCGGTACACGCACCGCGCGGCATGCTTGAATTCTGGTTCGATCCCGAAAGCCCGTATCACAAGGAGGTTTTCGCCCAGGACAGGGAGTACATCCTGTTCTGCGCGGCCGGCTGGCGTTCGGCGCTGGCGACGAAGTCGCTGAAGGATATGGGTTTTGACAACATTGCCCATATCGATGGCGGGTTTGGCGCGCTCAGGGAGGGCGGCGCCACCATTATCGAAAAACAGGAGAAGGCGTAGCGCTGCTGCGCTGTGGATAGCGGCCATCGCGCCATCCGCCATCCTGTTGCCTGACGATTTGCTCTGATAAACTCGCCTCCATGGCATTGAACCTGCTGAAACTATGCGTTGGCGCGACCTCGATTGAGGATCTGCAGTCCTGGCTTGAGAGCCGCATGGCGCAAAAACGCGCCCAGGGACTTGCCGAGGAACACATTCACACCACCCGCATGGTCCCGAAGCGGATTGACGAACTGCTCGATGGCGGCTCGCTCTATTGGGTCATCAAGGGCAACATCCAGGTTCGCGAGCGCCTGATCGATATCCGCCCTTTCACCGACAAGGAGGGTATCCGCCGTTGCGACCTGGTGATGGACGGCAAGCTCGTTCCCACCCAATGGCAGCCGCGCCGCGCCTTTCAGGGCTGGCGCTACCTGAAACCGGAAGAGGCACCGGCTGATCTCTCCGGCGGTGGTGGAATAACCGAACTGCCGCCCGGCCTGCGCAACGAACTGGCCGAACTCGGCCTGCTCTGACGGCGACGCTTCTGCTGCTGTTTCCGGCCTCTCCTTAACCGCAGCCGCCTTAACCATAGGGAAACAATTTTCCTTATTCCGGTGGTTTCACTTGCGAAGCCGCGAGACTTGTTCAACAATAAATTGGGCAGTTGGGACTTCTTGGTGAGGGACAACGCATGTATCCGGATGCAATCACAGGTGGCAGAACCGGCGGCAGGCAGGCATATGTCATTGTCTGCGGCAACGAGAAGGGCGGCTCGGGCAAGACGACCACGGCGGTGCACATCATCGTCCATTTGCTCAACAGCGGTCATACTGTTGCGAGCATCGATCTCGATGCGCGGCAGTTGAGCCTGACGCGCTATCTCGAAAACCGCCGCAACTGGGCGCGCAAGCACAAGCTTTCCATTCCCCATCCCACCCATGACCATCTGGTCCGCGGTAGCCATGACAGCGCCTTCGAAAACGAAACGGAAGAACTGCGCCGTTTCTCCGAGGTCGTGCAACGCGTTGAAAACGAATACGATTTCATCGTCGTCGACACGCCGGGACATGACAGTTACCTGATGCGGCTTGCCCATTCCATGGCTGACACGCTGGTCACTCCGCTGAACGATTCCTACGTCGATTTCGACGTTCTGGGCCGGGTTGATCCGGCGACCGGCGAGGTCATCGAGATTTCCCATTATGCACAGATGGTGCGCGAGGCGCGCCGCCACCGCCATTCCGTCGACAATGCGCTGCTCGACTGGATCGTGGTGCGAAACCGGCTTTCCCATCTTTCCTCCAGAAACCAGGCCAGCATTTCCGAAAGCCTGAAGAACCTGTCGATGCAGCTTGGTTGCCGTCTGGCTGACGGCATTTCCGAGCGCGTCATCTTCCGTGAACTGTTCCCCCTTGGCCTGACGGCGCTTGACGAATTGAACGAAGAGACGCTGGGAAGCCAGCCGAGCATTTCGCATCTGGCAGGCCGTCAGGAGGTGCGGGCACTGGTTTCAACGCTCCGACTGCCCGTTGACGAGGCAAGCCGGTATCGTGCTGCTGCCCGCCGCAACTGGATGAAAGAGGCGGAAAAACCGGTCGAGAGCCTGCGTATTTTCGCCGATTGACCGGTTTTGCCGGGATTTGCAGGATGTGGAAGGCAATCAGGCGCCTTACCCTCTTGCCTGACCCCGCCAATCACCCCAAATATCATCCATGGCCAAGGACAATAAAAGCGGCGCGGAAATCCCGCAGCGCAGCACTGCTGAAGGTGCATCGGATGTCGCACGCTCGTCCGGCAACGATCTCGCCAGTCCCTCAAGTGCTTCGGAAATCGCGGCCTTCATAAAATCCGCCAAAACCACAAACACCGCTGCCGCCGGACGGCTTGTCTTTGCCATGGATGCCACCATGAGCCGCCAGCCGAGCTGGGACCGGGCGATGACGCTGCAGGCCTCGATGTTCGATGCGGTGGATGAAGCCGGCAAAGGCCGCGCGGACGGGGCAGGGCTCAGCGTTCAACTGGTTTATTTCCGCGGTTTCGGCGAATGCCGAGCCTCGCGTTTCGTCGTCAATGCCAAGGCATTGCGCGACCTGATGACTGGCATCGAATGCCGTGGCGGGCAGACCCAGATCGGTAAAGTGCTTTCCCACGTGAACAAGGAAAACGGCAAGGCCAAGGTCGATGCGCTGGTGTTCATCGGCGATGCGATGGAAGAAGACGTCGACCGGCTGTGCGACAAGGCCGGGCAGTTGGGACTGAAAGGCACGCGCTGCTTCTTCTTTCAGGAGGGCGGCGATCCCGTCACCGAACGTGCTTTCCGCGAGATGGCGCGGCTGACACGCGGCGCCTATTTCCGCCTCGGCCCCAACTCCTCGCGTGAGCTTGCCGACTTGCTGGCTGCCGTTGCCAGCTATGCGCGCGGCGGGCTCAAGGCGCTGCATTCAAGCGCGCGCAGGGCGGACCGCCTGCTGCTTGAGCGGCTGGAAAACCGCTCATGACGGCGATCTTCTATTTTTTCCTGTTTATCGTGCTGGCGGGCGGCATCGCCTGGCTGTTCGTTTCAACACCCGCAGAACGCCTTGCCCGTGGTGCCAGAACGGCCGGGCCGCTGGCACTGGTGGCACTTGGCGGTTTGCTGACGCTGGTGGGCCGGGGCGGCATCGGCATTCCCGCTGCAGCCCTCGGACTGGCCTTGTGGCAGCGCATGCGGGCGGCAAGACCGATCGGCAGCAGCGGCAAGCGCAAGTCGACGGTGCGCTCGGCAGCGTTTGAAATGGAACTCGACCTCGATACCGGTGAGATGGAGGGCAGGGTGCTTGCGGGCAAGTTCGAGGGAAAGCTGCTTTCGGCGCTATCCGAGGAGGATCTGCTGAAACTCTATGGCAGCGTCGGCGGCGATGCCGACAGCGCCTCCTTACTGGAAGCTTATCTTGACCGCCGAATGCCCCTCTGGCGCGAACACGCTGACACGCACGGGGGTGAAGGGAAGCGAAGCACGGCGGCTTCTGGCACCATGACAAAGCAGGAG
>JAGRLQ010000405.1 GCA_020441735.1 Nitratireductor sp. | reverse complement strand
TTTTCCGGAAAAGGCGAAGGTACCATTCTGTTGCTGATCGGCGTCACGGTTTGCGCAACCTGATGCCAAAGCGCAGCCTCGTCTTCGGTCAGGTGACGGCGGGCAGGCCGTGTTTCACTCTTGCCGGTCTTTTTCATGTTCCGGTGTTAACCCGAGCCGGGCCGCGGCAGCAATACGGTAAAGCGGGCAGAATGTTTGATGGCGCCGGCGATTTCGCCAGCCTTGATACCCGATCCGATGAAAAGATCACCACGCGCGGGGCCGACAATGGCCGAGCCGGTATCCTGCGCAATCATCAGGGAGGCGAAAGGGGCCTCATGGCTTGGCAAAGGTTTTGCGGTTTCAACAAAAACCGGTGTTCCGAAGGTGTGCAGCCGATGATCGACCGCAAGGCTGCGCATTGGCGTTAATGGCACACCGGCGGCGGCAACAGGGCCCAATTCGGGTTTCGGATGATCCACTGTCTGAAAAAAAATATAGGACCGGTTTTCCTGCATCAGGGCAGGCGCTTCGTTCGGGTGCGTTTCCAGCCAGGCACGGATTTTCTGCATGCTGACGGTTTCAGCAACGAGTTCTCCGCGCTCAATCAGAAGCCTGCCGATGGCCGTGAACGGATGCCCGGTCTTGCCGTCATAGGATATGCGCTCGAGCGAACCATCGGGCAGGCAAAGCCGGGCCGAGCCCTGGATCTGAACGAAGAACAGCTCGATCCGGCTTTTGCACCAGAAAAGCTCCAGACCAAGACCATCCAGCGCGCCATCTTCGATGGCAGCACGATCATGATATTCCGTGAGGCCGGATGCTGTCTTGCGGGCAAAGAAGAAATCCGGCGCCATATCCGGCGGTCTTGAAGCATCCTCGATCTCGACGAGATCAGGCGGGCGTCTGAGGATCGGAACAGGAAATGCGGCGCTGTATTCCCGTGAAGCCTCTATTTCCGGCTCGAAATAGCCGGTAACAAAGCCATCGAAGCCGTCATTCGGGGAGGAGGAGCCGCCGCCTGGCCGAAGCCGGTAGGGAGCAAACCGGGTTTCGAAGAAGTTGCGGCAGGCATGAGCGTCCGTCCGCTCGGCTTCACTCAGCGCCAGTGCCTCAGCTGCCGCTGAAGCGAGCAAAACCGATTCGGCACCGAACCGTTTCGTGGAATAGGGGCGCCTCGCCATCCGCCCGGCGGAAATCCTGAACGCTGCCATGGCAGCCACGTGATCATCGCTCTGCCAATTGCCAATGCGGGAGAAGCTTACCGGCTCGAAAACGGGATCGGGCATCGGGAAGCCGACGCCCTAAATGTCGGATTCGGTTGCAACCAGTTTCCAGTTCGGATCGCGGGAGCGCACATCGCGGGCAAAGGTCCAGATATCGCGCACTTCGGCAACCTGTTCGGTATCGCCTTCAATCACCTCGCCGTCCTTGTCGAGCGTGGCCGAGATGATCTGGCTGGTGAATGACACCGTAAGCTGGGCATCGCTGTTGACGATACCGGCCGATTTGATCGCGGCATCCTCGATGCCGACAAAGGTGGAGCGAACCTGCTCGCCGCGGTTTTCCCTGTCGGAAATCGCCTCGGCAAATCCGTCATAGACTTCGCGGGACAAAAGCCCCTTGAGCGTTTTGCGGTCGCCATCGGCAAAAGCCGTGACGATCATTTCGTAGGCCATGCGGGCGCCGCCAAGAAAACCTTCCGGATTGAATCCCGGATCGTGTTCAAGGATCTCTTTCAGTCCCTTGTTGAGTTTTGTGCCGGGTTTGGCATAGGCATTGATCGTCTTGATGCCGTCGTCTTCATCCGGTTTGGCATCCTTCATTGCGGGATGCGGCACGACATTTCCGTCGCCGGTTTCTGCGCCGTTTGACTTGTCACGAACAGGCTTTGCGCTTTTGGTCCGGCGGTCGATCTCATAGGGTTCGAAGGGCGGACGCTCGTTTCCGGTACGCTGACCCAGAACGGAACGCAGGCGCAACAGCACAAACACCGCAATGACGATGGTGATGATGGTGGTTGTGTCGAAGAGTTCGGACATGTCCGTTTGCTTTCCCGTCCTGTGAGCCATCAGGGCATGTTTCTGATATAAGCCCTGAAAAAAAAGATTCAAAGCAATGAGTG
>JAGRLQ010000404.1 GCA_020441735.1 Nitratireductor sp. | reverse complement strand
TGTCGGCAAAATCCTGCGGCGTGAATTACGCGATGACTAGGCCCTGAACTCATTAACAGGATAGCCTGCCTTGCCGGTCTATGTGGACGATGCGATCTGGAAGTGGAAGGGCAGGCGCTGGTGCCATCTGATGGCTGATGATGAGGCGGAACTGCACCGGTTCGCCCACCGCCTGGGCATCAACCGCCTTTCCTATCAGGGGCCGCCGAAAACCGCCGCGCCGCATTATGACATCACCGGCCTGGAGCGTGACCGGGCGCTTCGGATGGGAGCGATTGCGGTGGGGCGGCGCGAGATTGTCGCCGTCTACCGGCGGGTGCGCCAGCCGCGTTCAAAACGGTGGCACCACATCTGATAGCATCCGGGTTGTGGCATGACTGTAGCCAGGCGGCTGGCGAGGCTGTGGCCAGGCTGTGGATTGTCATCAAAATGATTCCAAACTGTAATCCTGGCGCAAAGAGGCTTTCCTAAACCTCGAGCATCCGCGGCGACAGCCGCTTGCTCACGACAGGAAAACTCCCATGAAAAAACTGACTGCACTCTTGTGCTCCGGCACGGCGCTTCTCGCCTCGCAGGCCGCCATGGCTGGCGACATTTCCTTCTCGCCTGTTCCCTTTGCTGCCGATGATGCTGCCAAGCGTCAGGTGACCGCCTCTTCCTCCGTCACCATCGACGGCAAGGACCATGCAATCGGTTACCATGTTCTTGCCCGTTCGGGCGACAAGATCGGCGAGGGAACCTTCGCACTTCTGACCGACCGCAACGGCAATGCCGTGAAGTCCGAGGATGGCTCCGAGCACATTTCGGTTGATGCCGACTTCACCTCGCTTCTGCCGGTCGGCGGCAAGCTGTACTCGATCACGCATTTCGAGTCGCGCCCGGGCGCAATGTATATCAGCGAGCTCAACCAGGATGCCGAGGGTAACCTGAAGCCGGTTTCGACCAAGCCAGTCGACTTTTCGTCTTTCGGCGGCCTTTGGGTTCCCTGCGCCGGTTCGGTTACGCCCTGGACCACGCATCTTGGTTCTGAAGAATACCCGGCGGATGCCCGTTCGATCGAAATGGCGACCGCGCTGGACCAGATCGACGACTACGACTATCCGATGGTTCGCTATGAAGGCGTGAACCCGGCAACGATGTCGCTCGACGAATTCCGCAATGCCTACAAGCCTTACCGCTACGGCTATCCGACCGAGGTTGTCGTGTCAGAGGACGGTTCGGCTACCGCCCACAAGCATTTCGCCATGGGCCGCGTGGCTGTTGAACTCGCTTCCGTCATGCCGGATGGCAAGACTGCCTATATCTCCGATGACGGCACCAATGTCGGCCTGTTCCGATTTGTCGCCGACAATGCTCAGGATCTTTCCGCCGGTGCCCTCTATGCCGCAAAATGGGTTCAGACTTCCGATGCTGGCGCTGGTGCTGCAAAACTGGAATGGGTTGATCTTGGCCATGCCGACAACGCAGCCGTTCAAAAGCTGATCGAAGACGGCATCAAGTTCTCCGACATCTTCGAAACCGCTGACATGGCCGACGACGGAAGCTGCGGTGAAGGCTTCATGGCATCGAATGCCGAAGGCCGCGCGGAATGCCTGAAAGTCAAGCCGGGCATGGAAATTGCCGCTTCGCGCCTGGAAACCCGCCGTTATGCATCGATGATGGGTGCGACGACGGAATTCCGGAAAATGGAAGGCATCACCTACAACCCCGAGAACAACTCGATCTATCTGGCGATGTCCGAAGTGGCCAAGGCCATGGCAGGCGGCTCGAAAGGCGACAAGGGCGGCCGTGACGACATCCGCCTGTCAGAGAACCTGTGCGGCGCTGTCTACGAATTGCCGCTCGATGCCGAATACACAGCTATGTCAATGACTTCGATCATCGAGGGCAAGCCGGTCACCTATCCGGAAGGCTCGGTCTATGCCGGCAACACCTGCAACATCAACGGCATCGCCAACCCGGACAACATCACCT
>JAGRLQ010000403.1 GCA_020441735.1 Nitratireductor sp. | reverse complement strand
GAGCCCTTGGCGGACTTGCTTTCACTGGTGGTAACAAGCGTGCTGCTCGGTGCCGTGTTTGTGGCTGTCGGTTATCTGGCCAGTTGCAGTGTCCGGCAGACGGGAACGGCGGCGGCGCTGGCTGTCGGCATCTGGCTGATAACGGTTGTGCTCTACGACATGGCGCTGCTTGGCGGATTGCTCGTCAGTCAGGATGGCATCTTCGCCCGCACGATCTTTCCGTGGCTGCTGCTGCTCAATCCCGCAGATGCCTTTCGCGTCTACAACATGGCGGCTGTCGACGGCTCGCTGCTGCAGACCGGGCTTGGCACGGGTGCGAGTGGTCTTCCACTGGAGGGTAGCGGCGTATTGCTGTCTCCCATTCTGTGGTGTTTTGCGGCGCTCAGGCTTGCCGCGCTGGCATTCAGGAGGATCACGCCATGAGGACGGGCGTCTCGCATGGTGTTGTGCTGTTCCTGTCGGTTCTGCTTTTGGCGGCGTGTTCGGATGCCGGTTCCGGCGGATCGTTGCCCGGACCGGTTGCGATGACGGAAGAGGCGGTCGGGCATTATTGCAGCATGACGGTGCTGGAGCATGAGGGACCCAAGGCACAGATTCATCTTGCCGGAATCGAACAGCCGATCTGGTTTACCCAGGTGCGCGATGCGGTTGCCTTTTTGCGCTCTCCGGAAGAACGCTACGAAACCATTGCTGTCTATGTGCACGACATGGAAAAGGCCGAGAGCTGGGCGCATCCGGGCGATGATGCCTGGATCGATGCCCGCCAGGCCTGGTTCGTGATCGGCAGTAGCAGGACCGGCGGCATGGGAACGCCGGAAGCGATCCCCTTCGGGTCAGAAGATGCGGCAGCGAGGTTCATGGCTGATCACGGCGGTAAAGCCGTTCGTCTCAACGACATCCCCGACAACTATGTCCTCGGCCCGGTCGCGTTGCGCGAAACTGCCAAGCGTGCAGGAGAACAATAAAGGAGTGTGAAGGATGAGTCTTTCGAGAAGACGCTTTATTGTCATTTCGGCAAGTGCGGCGGCAACTTGCCTTTCCGGCACCGCTGCGAGTGCAACCAGCCATGGTGCAAGATGGAAAGGTGTTGCGCTGGGTGCTGCAGCCGACATTCGCCTTGTCGGATTGCCGGCGCACCACGCGGAAATCTTGTTGCGGCAGGTACGTGCGGAGATATCCCGTCTGGAGGATGAATTCAGCCTTTACCGGGCATCCAGCGCGCTAAGCCGGCTTAACAAGGATGGTCGGCTAGAGCAGCCGGGCGGGGACATGCTTTCTCTTCTGGGGCTGGTTTCAGCCATGCACGCCGCTTCCGGCGGCCGGTTCGATCCCACCGTGCAGCCGGTCTGGGATGCTTATGCGCGTTCCGCTGGCAAACCGGACAAAGTTCGACTGGCAGCCGCAGGACGGCTGGTTGGATGGCAGAATGTTGAAATCGACGCCGGTGCAGTACGTCTTTCCGACGGCAGCGCATTGACGCTCAACGGAATCGCGCAGGGCTATGTGACCGACCGGGTCGTGGCGCTGCTGCGGCAGGCCGGCCTTCAGAACGCCCTGGTCGAGGTGGGGGAAATCTCAGCCATGGGC
>JAGRLQ010000402.1 GCA_020441735.1 Nitratireductor sp. | reverse complement strand
GCGCCCGCGCCATTGCCGAGGCAGCCCGCGCCCAGGGTGCGCGGCTTGTCCATGTCAGCGCCATTGGCGCGGATCCAGATTCGCCGTCGCAATACGGCCGCACCAAGGCGGCAGGTGAGGCGGCAGCGCTTGAAACCGTCAAGAGTGCGGTTGTCTTCCGCCCCTCGGTCATGTTCGGTCCCGAGGACGATTTCTTCAACCGGTTTGCCACCATGGCGAAATTCTCGCCCTTCCTGCCGGCGGTCGGCGGCGGACACACGAAGTTTCAGCCCGTTTATGTCGGCGATGTGGCCGAAGCCATCGCCCGTGCCATCGACGGCGAGTTGAAAGGCGGCAAGGTCTATGAGCTCGGCGGCCCGCAGGTGGCCACCTTCCGCGAATGCATGGACATCATGCAGGAAGTCATCCACCGGGAACGCGGCTACCTCTCCCTGCCGTGGTTTTTCGCGGAAGCCTTTGCCAGGTTGACCGGCTGGCTGCCCGGTGCACCGCTTACCATCGATCAGGTGCAGATGCTGAAGAGCGACAACATCGTCTCCGAAGAGGCCCGCCGCCAGAAACACACGCTCGAAGGTATCGGCATCAAGCCGCGCTCCATGCGCTCGATCCTGCCGTCCTATCTGGTACGTTTCCGCCCGCAGGGCCAGTTCACGCGAAAGGGCGAAGCCTGATCGCGGTGTTAGAACCGGCGCTTCGCGGCTTGCTCGCATCAGACCGGATACCGTCATGAACGATCTGCTGAGCCTTCCTGCGGAGATTTCACCCGTCATTGCGCTTGCCCTTTGCGCGGCAAGTTTCTTTACATCGGGTTTTACCGCTGCCTTCGGCATCGGCGGCGGCGTAGCGCTGCTCGGGCTGATGGGATTTCTGCTGCCCGTCGGCGTGCTGATCCCTGTCCACGGCATCGTGCAGCTGGGTTCCAATACGGGCCGGGCGCTCGTCCAGCGCCACCATGTCCGATGGCCGGTGCTGGCGGTCTTTCTTGCCGGTGCGGTGGTCGGCGCTCTGCTGGGTGTGCGCTTTGTCGTCGAGCTTGATGATGCGCTGCTCAAGATACTGCTGGGCGCCTTCATCCTGGTGACCGTCTGGCTCAAGCTGCCGGCACTGCAGAAAGCCGGCTGGCCCACTTTCGTGTTCGGCGGCTTTGCCACCACCTTTGTCTCGATGTTCGTTGGCGCGACGGGTCCGCTGGTCATCACCCTGTTCGAAAAGCTGTTTGCCGAGCGGCGTCAGGTCGTTGCCACCAATGCCGCGGCGATGGTCGTCCAGCACGGGCTGAAGGTTGCCGCCTTCGCCTTTGCCGGCTTTGCCTTTGCCCAATGGCTGCCATTGCTTGCTGCCATGATTGCCGCCGGCTTTGCCGGCACGCTTGCGGGTTCCCGCCTGCTCAATGCCATGCCGGAAGCATCGTTTCGTACCGGCTTCCGCCTCGTCATGACGCTGCTTGCGTTGTTGATGATCGCCCGCGGAGTTGCCGTAGCACTCGGCTGAAAACGTCTTACACTGCAGCGAGGCTCGGCAGGCCCGGCACCCACTCGTACAGCATGGCAAACAGCAGCAGGGCAAGTGCCAGCCGGTAGACCATGAAGATGAAAAAGCTGACGCGCTTCACCATCGCCATCAGCAGGGCGATGGCCCCAAGTGCTGCGAGAAAGGTCAGCGCTGCAGCCCAGATCGCATCGGTCGGGATCGATTGCCCGCTCTCGATCAGGTCAAGCGTTACGAAGGCGCCCGCACCGGCGATCGCCGGAATGCCGAGCAGGAAGGAAAACCGTGCTGCCTCCGGCCGCTCGAAGCCCATCAGCCGGGCTGCCGTCATCGTGATGCCGGATCGGCTGGTGCCGGGGATCAGCGCCATCGCCTGTGCGACGCCGATGATCAGCGCCGGCGGAAGCTTCATGTCTTCCATTTTTTTCAATTGTGGCCCCAGCACATCTGCCACATAGAGCAGAATGCCGAAGATCACCGCATTCCAGGCAACGAGTTCCACGCTGCGCAAATTGTCGCCGAAACCGCTCTTTTTCAGGAAAAGACCGAACAGCACCGCCGGGATCGTCGCCAGGATGATGTAGCCTGCCATTCGTGAATTGTCGTTCATGCGCAGCCGCAGCAGGTCGAAGCCGCCGCCAATCAGCTTCAGCACATCGCGCCAGAAATAGGCGATAACGGCAAACAGCGATCCAACATGAACCATGACATCGGTCACCACTCCCTGATCGGGCCAGCCGGTAAAGGCAGGAATGAGGATCAGATGGCCGGAGGAGGAAATCGGCAGGAATTCCGTAATCCCCTGAACGATGGCGAGGACGATAATCTGTTCGATGGTCATTGAGGAAAGTCCCGGTGGCAGGCCGCCCAAGAATTGACGCAGGAGCGGGCGAGAAAGACGCCAGCTTGCAGCGAATCGGCCTAGTCTCTATACCCGCTGCTGCAACGGTTTTGAACGGGCGGCAGCGGCATCTTTCATGATCCAGCTTTATCACCATCCCATGTCCGGCGCGTCGCGCTACATTCGCCTGATTCTCGGCGAATACGGCGTTGCCGCCGAGTTCAGCGAGGAAAAGCCCTGGCTCAGGCGCGAGGAATTCCTGGCGCTCAATCCGGCCGGCACCGTGCCGGTGATGGTCGACGATGCCGTTTCCGCGAGCCATGATGGCACGGCCAGTGCTATTGCCGGTGCGGTGGTGATCGGCGAATACCTCGATGAGACCGTCGGTGCGATGATGCGCGACAGGCGCCTGCTGCCGGAAAACTCCTCAAGCCGTGCCGAGGTGCGGCGGCTGGTCGAGTGGTTCATCCACAAGTTCGAGGCCGAGGTCGGGCGCTATCTTGTTCAGGAGCGGGTCTGGAAACATCTGATGCGTTCCGATGGCAGCGGCGGCTCGCCCGATTCTGCGGCGATCCGTGCCGGGCGCAACAATCTGAAATCCCATTTGCGCTATCTCGACTGGCTGGTGCAGTCGCGCAACTGGCTTGCCGGAAGCCGACTGTCGCTTGCCGATCTGGCGGCAGCGTCCGCCCTGTCGGTACCCGATTATCTCGGTGAGATCCCCTGGGACAGCGAACCGGCGGTGCGCGACTGGTATGCTCGGGTCAAATCCCGGCCCTCCTTCCGCCCGATCCTTGCCGACAAGCTGGCCGGCCTGCCGCCGGCTTCCCACTACGTCGATCTGGACTTTTAGGAGTCCCGCTTGCCGCGCCCGCTCGACAAGACGGCCATCCGCGAACTGGCGGAGTCGTTCGGCTTTTCCGATTGCCGGTTTTGTGCAGCGGACCTTCCGGGGCTTGTCGGTGAGAGGCTGCGCGAGTTTGTTGCCGAAGGCAGACACGGTACGATGGGCTGGATGACGGAGACCCTCGAGCGCCGCGTCACGCCGCAGGCAATGTGGCCGGGCGCGAAAACGGCTATCGTGCTGGCGATGAATTACGGTCCCGATCATGATCCGCTTGCGGTTCTCGACAAGACGGACCGTGCCGCCATCTCCGTCTACGCCCAGAACCGCGATTATCATGACATCATCAAGGGCCGCCTGAAGCAGATCGCCGGCAAGATTGCTTCGGCGGGCGGCTGTGAGGTGAAAGTGTTTGTCGACACTGCCCCGCTGATGGAAAAACCGCTGGCTGAAAAGGCCGGCCTCGGCTGGCAGG
>JAGRLQ010000080.1:1604-6034 GCA_020441735.1 Nitratireductor sp. | reverse complement strand
AATTGCCGCTCGAACGCATCTGGCGGGATGCCCGCATCGAGCGCATCTGGGAGGGAACCAGCGAAATCCAGCGCCACATCATTTCCCGCGCCCTGCTGCGGCCCCTGGGGGCGTGACACGCCATGGCGGCGCGGCAGCGCGAAACCGATCTCTACGAGCCGGTCAAGCGCCTGCTTGAAGGCCAGGGCTATGCGGTCAAGGCTGAAGTCGGGGCTGCCGATGTGGTCGGTCTGCGCGGCGACGAGCCGCCGGTAATCGTCGAACTGAAGACCGGCTTTTCGCTGATACTGTTTCATCAGGCCATCGCGCGGCTCAAGGTTACCGACGCCGTTTATGTCGCTGTTCCTGAATGGAAGGGCAGGGCGGGCTGGAAAGCCTTTGTCGCCAACCGCACGCTCTGCCGCCGCCTCGGCCTCGGCTTGATTACTGTGCAGGTGGAGACCGGCGTAGCGCAGGTTCATCTCGATCCCGGACCCTATGCGCCGCGGCAATCGAAAGTGCGTCGCGAGCGGCTGCTGCGCGAATTCCAGCACCGGGTGGGCGATCCCAATACCGGCGGCTCGGCACAGACGACGCTGATGACATCCTACCGGCAGGATGCGTTGCGCTGTCTCAAGACGCTCAATGAAAACGGTCCGACGAAGGCTGCGGAAGTGGCACAGGCTGCCGGCGTTTCCCGCGCCCGCACCATCATGGCCGACGATCACTATGGCTGGTTCGAGCGGGTCGAACGCGGCATCTATGCCATCACGCCGAAGGGCGAAAATGCCATCGACGAATACTCCCATGTTCTGGAGGAACTTGAATGAGCGGCAGGCTTTCGCGGTTGTTGCGGCCAAAATCCGTTGCCCTGTTTGGCGGCGGGTGGGCTGGCAATGTGATTGCCCAGTTGCAGAAATCCGGGTTTGACGGCGATATCTGGCCGGTCAATCCCAAGCGCGCGGATATTCTCGGCATTCCCTGTTATGCCTCGATTGAAGATCTTCCCGCCGCTCCCGATGCCAGCTTTGTCGGCGTCAATCGCGAGGCCAGCATCGAGGTCATCCGGCAGTTGCGCGACATGGGGGCGGGCGGGGCCACCTGTTTTGCATCGGGTTTCAGCGAGAGCGAGGCGGAGGGAACCGGTGGCGCAGACCTGCAGCGCGCGCTGGTGGAAGCTGCCGGTGACATGCCGATCCTCGGTCCCAACTGCTATGGCATGCTGAACTACCTGGACAATGTGACGCTATGGCCGGACCAACATGGCGGCCTGCCGGTCAAAACCGGTGTGGCGATCATCGCCCAGTCCTCCAACATCGCGATCAACATGACGATGCAGGCGCGGGTGCTGCCGATCGCCTATGTGGTTGCGGCGGGAAACCAGGCGCAGACCGGCGTAGCGGAAATCGCCGAAGCGCTGCTGACCGACGAGCGGGTAACGGCAATCGGCCTTTACCTGGAAGGTTTCGGGGATATCCGGGCGCTGGAGGGTTTTGCCGCCAGGGCCGCAGCAAAGGGAAAGCCGGTCGTGGCGCTCAAGATCGGCCGTTCGGAGAAAGCACAGGCCGCGACCATGACGCATACCGCTTCGCTGGCGGGCGGTGCGGCGACCTCCTCCGCCTTGCTGGCACGGCTCGGCTTTGTCGAGACCACCTCCATCGGCGTCTTTCTCGAAACCCTGAAACTGATGCATGCCTTCGGTCCGCTGCCGGGCAATGCCGTTTGCTCGGTGTCGTGCTCAGGCGGAGAGGCGAGCCTGATGGCGGACCTGGCAGAGGGGAGTGCCATCGACTATCGCGATTTCTCCAGCGCTCAAGTGAGGGCGCTGAAGGATGAATTGGGACCCATCGTCAGCATCGCCAATCCGCTCGACTATCACACCTTCATCTGGGGCGACACGGAGCGCATGACGCGGGTGTTTTCCGCCGTTCTGGCGGATGGTTTCGACCTGACCGTGTTCGTGCTCGACCTGCCGCGCGCCGATCGCTGCGATCCTTCGAGCTATCAGTGTGCGGTCGATGCCATCATCGCGGCGCAGGCTGCGACAGGCGCGCGGACCTCTGTGCTGACTTCGCTGCCGGAAAATCTCTCCGAACCGGTCTCGGCGGCATTTCTGGAAGCCGGCATCCTGCCGCTGCACGGCATGGAGGAGGGGCTTCTTGCAATCGATGCTGCGATCCGCGCGGGTAGACGGTCTTTCCTTCCCGGGCCGGTGCTGCTGTCGGCGCCGAAAGAGGGGGGCGGCAAACAGGATGGTAGTATCGTGCTGAGCGAGGCGCAGTCGAAGGCCGAACTGGCGCGCCACGGCCTGCCGCTGGCAAAATCGGCCACGGCGAACAGTATCGATTATCTTGCAAGCGTCTGCGAAGGGCTTTCCTTCCCCCTTGTGCTCAAGGGCATAGGGATTGCCCACAAGAGCGAGGCTGGTGCCGTTGCGCTCAATTTGCGCGATGTGGATGCGGTGATCGCCGCCGCTCGCGGAATGCAGGGCGTCAACGGTTTTCTGGTGGAAGAGATGATCGGCGGCGGGCTGGCGGAAATCCTGGTCGGGGTCACCCGCGATGCGACCGGCCTCTACCTGCTGACGGTCGGCAGCGGCGGCATCATGACCGAACTCATGGAAGATGCGGCAAGCCTTCTGCTGCCGGTTTCCCGTGAGGATATCGGCGAAGCATTGAGCAGGCTCAAGGTTGCGCGCCTGCTCGAAGGCTTTCGCGGCAGGCCGGCGGCGGACATGACGGCGGTTCTGGATGCGATCGAGGCGGTGTGCCACTATGCGGAGGCAAATGCCGGCAGGCTGATCGAACTCGATGTCAATCCGCTGATTGCGTGTAAAGAAGGTGCATTCGCGGTGGATGCGCTGATACGGCTTGAACAGGAGTAACACATGAGCGAACCGATCAAGACCCGAATCGACGGCCACATACTGGAAGTCACGCTCGACCGGCCCAAGGCCAATGCGGTCGATCTGGCGACCAGCCGGATCATGGGCGAGGTGTTCCGCGATTTCCGCGACAATCCCGATCTGCGCGTGGCGATCCTGACGGCCGCGGGCGAGAAGTTCTTCTGCCCCGGCTGGGACCTCAAGGCGGCAGCCGACGGTGACGCGGTAGACGGCGATTACGGTGTCGGCGGCTTCGGCGGCCTGCAGGAACTGCCGCATCTCAACAAGCCGGTGATCTGTGCCGTCAACGGTATCTGCTGCGGCGGCGGGCTGGAGATCGCGCTTTCCTGCGACATCATCCTGGCAGCGGACCATGCCACCTTCGCGCTGCCGGAAATCCGCTCCGGCACGGTGGCCGATGCCGCCTCGATCAAGCTGCCGAAACGCATCCCCTATCACGTGGCGATGGAATTGCTGTTCACGGGCCGCTGGCTCGACGCTGAGGAGGCGCAGCGCTGGGGCTTCGTCAACCACATCCACAAGCCGGAAGAACTGATGGACAAGGCCTGGGAGATGGCGCGGCTTCTGGCCTCCGGCCCGCCGCTGGTCTTTGCCGCGATCAAGGAAGTGGTGCGCGAGGCCGAAGACACGAATTTCCAGGACATGATGAACCGCATCACGCGGCGCCAGTTGCGCACGGTCGACACGCTCTATGGCTCGGAGGACAATCTTGAGGGTTTCCGGGCCTTTGCCGAAAAGCGCGATCCGGTCTGGAAAGGAAAATAGTGGACGCCCGCGAGACGCTGGAGACGATCTGGTGGGCGGGTGTCAACCGTGTCCGCGGTGACCGGGCGGTGGCCGACGCGCTGGCGGACGGCAAGGGGGAAGGCATCACGCACATCGCTGCCGTAGGCAAGGCGGCCTCGTCGATGGCGCGGGCAGCGCTTGAAGCCTGCGGGCCGGACCTGCCGGCGCTGGTCGTCACCAAGCATGGCCATGGCGAAGCGGAACTCTCCGGCTATCCCAATCTCAAACTGATCGAATCGGGGCATCCGGTGCCGGACGTGCAGAGCCTCGCGGCAGGCTCGGCACTGATCGATTTCGTTGCCGGTGCGGGCAAGGAAGCACGGCTGCTGCTGCTGGTTTCGGGCGGCGCCTCGGCGCTGGCAGAGTCCCTGCCGGGGGATATGACGCTCGATGATCTGCAGGCGACGACGCAGACGATGCTGGCCGAAGGGCTCGACATTCATGCGATCAATGCCAGGCGCAAGGAAATCTCCGCCATCAAGGGCGGCAAGCTGCTGGCGCGGTTTCCCGGCCGGAGCGCATTGGTGCTGGCGATCTCCGATGTGGAGGGCGACGATATTGCCGTCATCGGCTCGGGCATCGGCATGATTCCGGCTTCACGCCGGGCAGACGACATGGACGCGGAGATCATCGCCTCCAATGCGATCGCGCGGGAAGCCTGCACCCGGGCGGCCGACGATATGGGCCTGGAAGTTATCGTCAGTTCGGAAAGTCTCTATGGCGATGTTTTCGGGATTGCCGCAGACCTTGCCGAAACGGT
>JAGRLQ010000080.1:0-1599 GCA_020441735.1 Nitratireductor sp. | reverse complement strand
CGCCGGGGCTCTACATCTTCGGCGGCGAACCCACCGTCGTGCTGCCGGAGAGTCCCGGCGAGGGCGGGCGCAATCAGGCACTGGCCGTTGCCTTTGCCCGCGAGATTGCGGGTAGCGGGGAATTCTGTGCGCTGGTGGGCGGAACGGATGGCAGCGACGGGCCGACCGGCTCGGCCGGCGGGTATGTCACGGCGCGGGATTGGGACCGGGTGAAGGGTGGCGCTTCGGCGCTGGCAGCCGCCGACAGTGGAAGCTGGCTGCGGGAAACCGGCGGGCTGTTCGTCACCGGGCCGACCGGTACCAATGTGATGGACCTGATGCTGGTGTTGAAGCGCTAGATTAGCGCTAGCCGTCCAATGCTTCCAGCGCCGCCATGATGGCCAGCTTGTAGCCGAGAATGCCGCAGCCACAGATGACGCCCCTTGCAATCGCCGAGATGTAGGAGTGATGGCGGAAGCTTTCGCGGGCATGGATGTTCGAGATGTGGACTTCCCAGACGGGGATATCGACGCCGGAGAGCGCATCGCGAATGGCAATCGAGGTGTGGGAATAGGCGCCGGGATTGATGATGATCGCGTCATGCTTGCCGCGGGCAGCATGAATGCGGTCGACGATCTCGCCTTCATGATTGCTCTGGAAGCACTCGGCGGTCGCACCGCCGGTGCGCGCGGTATCGGCGCAAAGCTGCTCGACATCTCCAAGCGTCTGCGAACCATAGACCTCCGGCTGGCGGGTGCCCAGCAGGTTGAGGTTCGGTCCGTTGATGATCAGCAGCGACGCCATGGTCTTCTCCGTAAAACAAGTCGGCAAGCCATTAGCAACAATTGGGTGCGGGTGGAAGGCTTGGCGTGTCTGCCCGGGGTTCGTTGCCGATCTGCAGCTACACGGCAAGTGGCTTATGCCGCCCGTGTAGCTCGCGTTACCCGTCGCGCCCCGGTTCGTTCGGGTCGCTGGAGAACAGTGCGATCTTGTTGCCTTGAGGATCGCGGAGATAGCCAACGTAAAAGTGAGGGCTGTACGCTGCCCGGAAACCCGGCTGGCCCTCATCAGAGCCGCCTGCGGCAAGCGCGGCAGCGTGGAGATCACGCACCTGCTTCTGATTACGTGCCTCGAAGGCGACCATGGAACCGTTGCCAGCCGAGGCCGGGCGCCCATCAAATGGTGGCTTGACGTAGAAATCCGGCAGAGTGGCAGATTGGCCAGGTTGGCTGGGCGGGACGTAGCTTAGCCCTTCGGAACTTTCCTCCAGCTCGTAATCAAGGGCTGGCAGGAACGCCGAGTAAAACCGTTTCGCACGAGCGATGTCATCAGCACCGACGGTGATGTAGGCAATCATGCTGCGTGTTCCTTTCGGCAAGTCTGGTGATGGTAGCGGGATAACTGCGCTTTGGCGGGCCAACATGCAAGCCTGCCTGGTCCTAAGTCATCCTCGGGCTTGTCCCGAGGATCCATACCGTTGCCATTCGACATGTTCAGCATGCGGATAAAACACGGAATGGTTCCTCGGATCATCGCGGCTACGCCGCTTGTCCGAGGATGACGCATTAAAAAGTTATCCCCGCTCCCATTTCCTTCCCCTATCCTTGTCGCACTGTCATC
>JAGRLQ010000079.1:4131-8602 GCA_020441735.1 Nitratireductor sp. | reverse complement strand
AATGCATCACCTGCGCGCTCTGCATTGATGCCTGCGACGAAATCATGGAGAAGGTCGGCCGCCCGAAAGGCCTGATCTCCTATGCGACGCTGCGCGAATACAACCACAACATGGCAGTCGCGCGCGGTACAGACGGGGCGATCCATCCCGAGCAGGTGCGCAAGGATGGCAAGTTCGTAGACGCGGTCAAGCATTTCGACTGGCGCATCTTCTTCCGTATCCGCACGCTGATCTATTTCATGGTCTGGGCGCTGATCGGCCTAGGCATCCTCATCGCCCTCACTGCCCGTGACCGGCTGGAAGTCAATGTGCAGCATGACCGCAACCCGGTCTTCGTGCAGCTCTCCGACGGGGCGATCCGTAATGGCTACACGGTCAAGCTGCTCAACATGATTCCCGAGCCGCGCGTCATCTTCCTGAGCCTGGAAGGACTGCCGGGCGGAATCATGAGCATCAACGGGATCGATCAGCCGGACGGCGTGAGCTTCGCCATCCCCGTTGATCCTGACAAACTGCGCTCGCTGAAGGTGTTCATTTCGGTGCCGAAGGAACATGTCAGTGCCGGCAAAAGCCGCTTCAAGCTGATAGCCGAGGACAAACAGTCCTTCGAGCGGGATGCCTATGATGCAATCTTCGAAGCACCGGCAAAATAGTGGTATAAGGAAGCATGAAGATGTCTGAATTCCTGCGTATGGAGAAGTTCACCGGCTGGCACATGCTGGCCGTCCTGGTTCTGTTCTTCGGGGTTATCGTCTCGGTCAACCTGACGCTTGCCTGGTATGCCAATTCGAGCTGGACCGGGCTGGTGGTCAAGAACTCCTATGTTGCAAGCCAGCATTTCAATGAAAACCAGGTTGAGCGCAGGCGCCAGATCGCCATGGGCTGGAAATCGGAAATCGAATATGGCGAGGGGATCCTTGCTGTTCGGCTGACGGATGCTGATGGCAAGCCGGTTGAGTTGAAGCTTCTTGAAGCCAAGGTGGGGCGCCCGGCATTCGAAGCCGATGATCACACGGTGGAACTGCTGCCGGCAGGCGATGGCGTTTACCGCGGCCAAACGGAGCTTGCCAGCGGCATCTGGCAGGCCGACCTCAAGGCGGCGGATACGCCTGAAAAAACCTGGGAACATGCAATCCGGTTTACCGTATCTGAAGTGAAATGACCTGCTGTGGCGGAAATGTTGCACCTGAACAGGTCGCGGGAACGTCCCGCGAGCTGAGCCGCATTGCCCGGGCGGAAGAACTTTCCAGACGAGGCGTTGTGCAGGCTGACGGTAGCGTGCATTTCACCCTGTCCAGTCCGTCAATCCATTGCGGCGGCTGTATTTCCATCATTGAACGCAATCTTGCGAAAGTGCCGGGCGTCAGGGAAGTGCGGGTAAATCTTACCCTCAAGCGTATCTCCGTGCTGCTGGAAAATGCCGAGGTCTCGATCCTCGACGTGGTGGAGGAGTTGGAAAGCCTGGGCTATCAAGCCTATCCACTCGACGACCTTCCTGATGCGGCCAACAAGAAGGCGGCCTCCGAACTGCTGCGGGCACTTGCAGTGGCAGGTTTTGCGGCAATGAACGTCATGCTGCTTTCGGTTTCGGCATGGTCGGGGGCGGATGGGGCGACGCGCGATCTGTTCCATCTGATCTCGGCGCTGATTGCCATTCCCGCCGTTGCCTATTCGGGGCGCATCTTCTTCCGTTCTGCCTGGTCTGCCCTGCGTGGCGGACATCTCAACATGGATGTGCCGATCTCGCTCGCCGTTCTGCTGGCGGTCGGCATGAGCCTCTACGAGACGCTCAACCATGGCGAGGAAGCCTATTTCGATGCTGCCGTGTCGCTTCTGTTTTTCCTGCTGATCGGCCGCTATCTCGACCAGATGATGCGCGACCGGGCACGCAATGCGGTCATCGGGCTGAGCAGGCTTGCGGCCAAGGGCGCCAACATCATTGGCGCTGGCGGCAAGCTGGAATACCACGATATCGACGAAATCGAGCCAGGCATGCTGTTGCGCATCCTGCCGGGTGAGAGGGTTCCGGTGGACGGAGTCATCGTCAAGGGAACAAGCGATCTCGATCTTTCGCTTGTTACCGGCGAAAACCAGCCGGCGGCACTCGGTGTGGGCGATGCGCTTCAGGCAGGGACCTACAATCTGACGGGACCGCTGGAACTTCAGGCAACCCGACCGGCGTCAAAATCCTTCCTTGCGGAGGTTTCCGGCATGCTTGCCGCTGCAGAGCAGGGGCGTGGCCATTACATGCGCATTGCCGATCGCATGGCACAGATTTACGCACCAGCCGTGCATCTGCTGGCGCTTGCGGCCTTTATTGTCTGGATGATTGTGCATGGCGACTGGCATCAGTCGCTATACGTGGCGATCTCGGTGCTGATCATCACCTGCCCGTGCGCGCTTGGCCTCGCCGTTCCGGTCGTCCATGTGGTTGCGGCTGCCCGACTGTTCGAGGAAGGCATTCTGGTGCGCGATGGCAGCGCATTGGAGCGGATGGCGGAAATAGACCATGCGGTCTTCGACAAGACGGGAACGCTGACCCATGCGGTACCGAAAATCGTCAGTGCGCCCTTCTCAACGGTGCGGGAGGAGCAGATGGCCTATTCGCTGGCATCGCTATCCTCGCATCCGGCTTCGCGGTCGCTTGTCCGCCATCTCGGCGAGCGGGCGGTGCTGCCGCTTGATGATGTGCGCGAGGCTGCAGGCTGCGGCATTGAAGCCGTCCTCGAAGGAAGGCGTGTGCGCCTGGGAAATGATGCCTGGGTAGCCGAGATTGCCAAGGGCGATGCCCTGGCGCGGGGCGCTACCGGTATTTCCTTTGCGGAGGATGGTGGTGCACTGATTCACTGTGAGATCCGAGAACGGCTTCGGGACGATGCGGCAGCTGCCATCGGTGAACTGGCCGCCGGCGGTATCGGCGCAGAAATGCTGTCGGGCGACAAGCCGAAGCCGGTTGAAGCCATTGCCGAAGAGCTTGGACTGGACAAATGGGCGGCAGAACAGAAGCCGGTCGACAAGATCGCCCGCATCAATCTGTTGAAGGAGCAGGGTATCCATCCGTTGATGATCGGTGACGGCCTTAACGACGCGCCCTGTCTTGCGGCAGGACATGCCTCCATGGCACCTGCATCGGCATCCGATATCGGTCGGGCGGCGGCGGATTTCGTGTTCACCCGGGACAGCCTCGATGCGATCCCGTTCACCTTCCGCCTGTCAAGATTTGCCGGAAGACTGGTGCGGCAGAATTTTGGGCTTGCCATTCTCTACAACTGCATCGCCGTGCCGCTGGCCTTCTTTGGCTTCGTCACGCCGCTGTTTGCGGCCATTGCCATGTCGCTATCTTCCATTGTCGTTGTAACCAACAGCCTGCGGTTGTCGCGCTTTGGCAGCCGGAAGCAGCCTGTCAGAGAGGTGGAGACTGGTAACCCCGCGCAGCATGGCGCCAGGAGGCAGGCAGCATGAATGTTCTGCTGTTCCTGATTCCGGTGGCTCTGCTGATGGGGCTCGCAGGCTTGATTGCCTTTATCTGGAGTCTCAATTCGGGACAGTATGAAGATCTCGATGGCGCGGCGGCGCGCATTCTCGAGGATGACGGCGACGAGCCGGGGTAAGAAGGCGGAAGGCTGCGGCGCGACCGCCGCCTACAGGATCAGCGTAGCGGCAGCAAATCCCGCGAGGGCTGCAAAAAGTCCGGTCAGAAGCCCGAGCCAGTACCCATCGACAATCATCGATTCAGGCGCGGATTTGTGGCTCAGTTGGAGGGTTACCATCTCCGACAGGGCGGTTTTGAGTTCGCTGCTGCTCAATTCCTCGATCGGACGGTTTTTCCAGCGCACCATTTTGAAACTCCCATTGCGATCTGGGCAATGAGGTTCAAGTTCCGTGCCACCGGGCGGACTGGCCCCGGTGTGATGTCAGGGGATGGTTAACCGCGCTGCGAGAGTTCGTCGACGGATTTCCGTACCGCGCTATCGGCCTTTTCAATCAGGTCGCTGACGGCCTCGAAGTTGCGTTGGACGGTGATCAGATTGGCGAGTTCGCGCATCGGGTCGGTATTGGAAGTTTCCACATAACCCTGGACAATGCTGGTATTGGCGCCAAGGGCGATCGGCTGCGGTTCCTGTGAGGCCGTAAAGGCGGAGTTGCCGAAGCGTGCGCTGACCAGTTCCGGTGTAAGGTCGAACACGCCGATATCGCCAATGGCCTTTCCGCCATCAATGATACGGCCGTCTCCGTGGATGATGACGTCCTTGCCACGGGAAGGCAGCAGGATCGGTGCGCCTGAAGCATCGAGCACGGCATACCCCTCGAGGCTCTGCAACTCCCCGAACGGGCTTACCATCATGCGTCCGTCGCGGGTGTAGACGGTGCCTGCAGGCGTCTGCAGGGCGAGATAGCCTTCTCCGGTGATGGCGATGTCGAGCGAATTGCCTGTCTGTATCTTGGCGCCTTCGGAATGGGAGAACTGAAC
>JAGRLQ010000079.1:0-4050 GCA_020441735.1 Nitratireductor sp. | reverse complement strand
TTGGCATTGGCGATGTTGTTGGCGACGACGTCCAACTGCCGCAGGAGTGTGCGTTGAGCAGAAAGAGCAACGGCGATGGAGGTATCCATGATGATGCCTTCAGAATTTCTTGAAGTTTTGCAGTGACGCCAGAAGGTCGACGGAAAAGCTGGTAATGCCGCCGAGCCCCGAAACCAGCGGCGGCACGGTGACAGATTGTTCGTTGGAGATGTCCCATAGCGGCAGGAAGCGCTCGATCAGTTCGTCGACCTTTTGGGGATCGGAAAGTTCGTCGATATCCAGCCGCTTGTTGATCATGTCGGCTTGCGACTCGATCGACTGGTAGCTCATTTCCACCGGCAACTGGTAAATCGTCTGGACAACCTGCAACAAGGCAGGGTCGGCCAGAATGTCATATGCACTGTCAATGCCTTCGGCCTTGCGCTGGAAGTACATGGCGAGTCGGGCGCCATCGTTCTGGTTGCCGGCATCGATTTCCATCGTCTGCACGAGGTATTTGTCGACGACGCCGGAGCGGGTTCTCTCGAATGTCGTGGTGATGTCGCCATAACGGGCGAAGTTGAAATCCGTTGCCAGTTCTCGGAAGCGGGTATCCGTCATCCGGTTGGCGAGGGCATCAGGCTCGTCGACGCCCTCTTCGAGTACCTTGCGAACCAGCGCCTTGGCGTAGGAGAGTTCCTCCATTCCGTAAGCGCGCATGATGAAGTTCATGACCCGCGTGTCGGAGACCAGTTCCTCGGCGCTGTCGATCTCCTCAATCCGCTGCTGGTAATATTCCACCTCGCGGCTGACCTGTGGGCGCTCGGAAATGTCGGTCAGGGTGCGTTCCGCATTCGCCGCAAAAAGTCTGTAGACGGTCAGGGCCTGCATCGGGAGTCCCGCTGTTCTTTGTCCTTGGTGCAAGTAGAACCCGTCATCCTTGCGCAAAGCTGGTGAATGGCGGCCGTTTGGTGGCTTTGAAGGACGGGAATACAGCTTCGCGCAAGCTGCGATGCCTATTCCGGTAGGGTGCCTGCACTGGCAGGTGTTCTCGGAAGCCATGGAGAATCGCCGGCATGACGATCATGATAGGCCTGGTTGTTGTCTTCGGGTGCCTGCTCGGCGGATTTGCCGCGATGGGCGGCCATCTCGATGTCCTGGTCCAGCCGTGGGAATATTTCATCATCGGGGGTGTGGCGATCGGTACCTTCATCGTTGCCAATCCGATGGCGGTGATCAAGGACACGGGTAAAGCTGTCATGGAGGCCTTCAAGAACAAGGCCCCCAAGGGAGATGCCTATCTCGACATCATCGGTCTTCTGTTCCTGATCATGCAGGAAATGCGCTCCAAAACACGGGCGGAGATCGAGGCCCATATCGATGACCCCGAAAGTTCGCCGATTTTCTCCAGCTATCCGGGCATCCTGAAGGATCCGGAAATGCTCAACTTCGTCGCCGATTACGTGCGTCTGATCATCCTTGGAAATGCCCGTCCGCACGAGATCGAGGCGCTGATGGAAGAGGAAATCCATACGATCGCACGCGACAAGCTGAAGCCCTATCAGGCGGTGCAGGCGGTTGCAGACGGTTTGCCGGCAATCGGCATCGTCGCGGCTGTTTTGGGTGTCATCAAGGCGATGGGTTCGCTCGACAAACCGCCGGAATATCTCGGCGCGATGATCGGCGCGGCACTGGTCGGGACCTTCGCCGGGATTTTGATGTCCTATGGCCTTGCCGGCCCGATTGCCACCGCGATCAAGGTGGTGCGTGAAAAGCAGAACCGGCGCTATGTGGTGGTCAAGCAGACGCTGATCGCGTTCATGAACGGGGCAACGCCGCATCTGGCTGTTGAATACGGACGCAAGACCGTCTCCGCGAAAGATCGTCCGACGCTGGAAATGGTCGAGGATCAAATGCTCAACGCCCCGGTTCCGATGGCAGCCGAATAGTGCCGATGGAGCAGGGGCAGCAGAATAATGGCTACTGAATGATGCAGGGCGAACGCAACCATCCTTCTTCACAAAATGGCGTCGGTCTTGACGCTGGTAGTCAGCTTGCGGCGGAGGGCAATTTTGTCGATTCCTCGCAGGCCGAAATGTTTCTCGAACTGCTGAAGGCTGCAGACGCGGAGGACGTGGGCACTGGCGAACTTGCCGGCGTGGAGGCGGCAGTCGAAGCGGTTCGCATTACTCTCAACGAGCTTGTTGCCACACTCGTCCGCAAAAGGTGCAAGACCGGGCTCATTTCCGTCGGGATGTTCGAGACCTCCTGGCTTGGTCCGTCTGCGGATCAGCAATCATGCGCACGCATTGATGATACTGCCGGCGAGCCGATCAGCTTCTTCGGCATGAAGAACGAGGATTTCCGTATCCTGACACAGGCCATGATGGGGATCGCCACCGCAAGCGGGGACGCAAAATCAGGTCCACTCGCCAATTCCGAAAAGCAACTGCTCGGCGTTGTGGCGGACCGGCTGCTTGGCAAACTCTATACGGCGAGCGACCCGATCGAGGCCATCGGCATGCCGGCTCCGGCGAAAATCTGTCAGCCTGAAGATGCGCTCGATCTGGCCGATCGCGGCTTCGAACTGGTGCTGGTGAAATTCGAGGTGACGGCTGGTGAACTTGCCCTGCCGATAGAGATGCTTTTTCCGCTGGAACTGCTTGAGGCGGCAATGGCAGGAAGCGACGGCGGGGTTGCGGAACCCTCCCGCGGAAGTGAAGCAGGTACGTCGGGTGGTGATGAAACGGCGTCAGGGTCAAGACGAACTGCCAAACTTTCGATCGGCGATGTGCCGGTATCGATGGCATGCGAGTTGTTTTCCGCCGAATTTCCCCTGTCTGAAGTTGATCGGATGGTACCCGGCCAGATGCTGGGAGAGGCTGGTTCCCTGGGCGACATCCGCATTCTCGATGCTGAAAACCGGCCATTTCTTTCCGGCACGCTGAAAACCGAGAACGGTAAACTGGCAATGACTGCGCGCAGCATGATCAAAAACACATCCGAGGGAGAGGCAGGATGACGGGTATCATCGAACAGCTGTTGCTTGTGGCCATTCTGGCGATTGCGGCAACAGGCCTGGTGCTGGCAATCAACGTACGCCGCAAGACCGCTTCCCGGCTTGAGGCGCTTTCCGACACGATGTCGATCCTGATCAAGACGAGCTATCATAACTCCAAGCAAATCAGGGAATCCGGTGACTTGCTGAAGAACGTCCACACGGCGGGTCTTGAAACACTGGCGTTTCAACGCAAGTCGCACGACCATCAGCGCGTTCTGATGGCCTCGCTGAGCCGGCAGGCAACACAGATCAGCCAGATGCTGGGTGGCACCGATGCCAACGGCATTGCTTCGGGCCAACAAGCCAAGGCGGATGAGCCGCAGCCGGCGAGACTGCCGCGGCGGGCCGGTTTCAGAATGGCGCCGGTTATCGGCACCGGCAAGGCGAAACGGATTGGCACTGTTCCGTTCGCCAGTCTGGTCGGAAAGCAGGAGGTGCGGAGCGTCGAGGCGGATGCACCTGTCAAAAGGAATGCCAACGTCGTTGCGGTGGAGCAGCTCTTCGGTGAACTCACCAATGCGAAACCACAGGCTGCAAGTGACGGCCGGACAGACGGGCATGCGAATGCGGCAGATGAACTTGCGGCGGAACTGCTTGGGGGCGCAGACATGAATCAGATGACAGCACAAAAGGTGGCCAATGGCTGATCCGATGCAAAATGAGCTCGGCGGCAGCGCCGTAAACGCAATGGTTGATCAGGAACTGGCGGGGGGCACGTCGCCGGTAACGCCCGAGCAGGCTACAGCCGAAGCGCCGTCGGTGGACCTGCCCGATACACCGCTACCGCATGCAGCGCCTGCCCAGGCTGCTGCCAGCCAGATGTCGCCGGACAGCGCGCCAAAGGCAGATGCTGCGGAAGAGAGCATGCTTGCAGCGGCTTCGACCGGAGAGCCGAACGCATCGCAAGCGGCCGCGGCACTGTTCGATACCGGCCGTATTCAGTCCATCAAGGTGAAAGTACAGGCGATGCTGGGTGGTGCCACGCTGAGCGTGTCGCAGCTTTCCGAAAT
>JAGRLQ010000078.1 GCA_020441735.1 Nitratireductor sp. | reverse complement strand
GGGGTCACCGTCCAGGTCGGGTTGAATTCCGAATACTGGATGTTGTCGGAGAACATCGGAGTCTTGTGGTATTCCTGCCCGACAATCACGCGGCGGCGGTCGACGTCGTTGCCATTCTGGCGCGTATACATCAGGAAGGCTGCCGTGTTGACGAGGACATGCACGTCGCCGAGCTTGCGCGGCAGCCAGCGCCAGCGTTCCATGTTGACGATGATCTTTCGCTGCACGCCCGGATCGGGGGTCTTCAACAGCGCCTTGCGCAAAGCCTGATACTGCGGATGTGTCGGGCGCAGCCGGTCGATCACCGTTTGTGGGCCGTTCTTCTCCATCGAGCCAAGAAGCGCGATGGTATCGAGCTTTTTGCGCGGAATGACGATATCGGGTTCCGATACGGCGGGCGTTGTGCGGCCGCCATACATGTCCCGGGCAAATCGGATCGCAGCCGATGACAGGAACAGCTCGAGCCCGGCCAGTTCATCGCCGCGCAGGCTGGCTCCCTTGCCCGGCATGCCGCCGATGTAATCAAGGGCATCAAGCCCGTCGAGCCAGGCATTTTCCAGCACGCCGACCAGTTCCTGCCCGCGCCGGGTCAGGCCGTTATTGCTTGTCCAGATGCCCCGATAACCATTGCGCTTGTAAAACGGCATGACCGTATCGACCTGAACCACGCCGCCGCGCCACTGGATTGCCTGGGCATTTGCAAAGCCGCGCACACTGGCAGCCAGAACCTGGCTTGCCATGAGGCTGAACACAAAGGTCAGCAGCAACGCTACTGCAAAGGGCTGCGCAGTGGTTCGCAGTATTTTCTTGGCGGTCCCGGGGATCATCTTGCTTCTCCTGCTGCCTGCGTCCGCTGGTTTCCCTTACCGGCTTCTTTCCGGAAAGTTAACAAACATGGTTAACCAAAGGTTAACTTTGGGTATGTGGCAGTGATGTTCACAATATGACAGGCTTTCGCGGCTGGCTATCCGGTATTGTGCTTTACAAACATGCCCGTGCGTGCTTTAAATAAACAAACGTTCATTTAATGAATGAGGCGCGCTTTGGCGAGAACGGCCGGATCACGGGGTGAGGAGACCGCGCTGCGGGTTCGCGAGGCAGCCCTGCGCCTGTTTGCCGACAAGGGCTATGCCGCAGTCTCCATGCGGGAAATCGCCAGTGAAGTTGGGCTGCAGGCGGGCGCGCTCTACAACCACTTCCCCACCAAACAGGCCATTCTGGTTGATCTGCTCGAAACCCACATGATCGATCTGATCGCCGCATGGGAAGGCGAAAGCCGCAGGTTTGCCGACCCGGTCGGCGCACTGGTCGGTTTTGTGCGTTTCCACATCCGCTATCATCTCGAGCGCCAGGATGCGGTCTTCATCTCCTACATGGAGTTGCGAAATCTCGAGCGTGACGGCTTCGAGCGTGTCGAGGAATTGCGCCGCGTTTATGAAGGTTTCTTGCGGAAAATAATACAGATTGGCGTCGCCAGACAGGCCTTCAGTGTCGCCGATGTCCCGGTTGCGGCCATGGCGGTGATCGCCATGCTGACCGGGGTCAACACCTGGTTTCGCTCCGGTGGGCGGCTGAAAGCGGTTGAGATCGAGGAAATCTATGTGAAGATGGTGCTGGGCAGCCTGGGGCATGTAATGGTCCCGCAATCCGGCATGGTGCAACAACCGGTGCCGCAAGGCGCCTGATACCCGGCTGCGTGCCGGCTACTGGGAGGAACCATGTTCTATGCAAGCATGAATTTCGCGCTTGGCGAGGAAATCGAGGCACTGCGCGAAATGACCCACAAATGGGCGCAGGATCGCGTGGCGCCGATGGCGGCCGAGATCGACCGGTCCAACAATTTCCCGCCTGAACTGTGGAAGGAAATGGGTGAATTGGGCCTGCTCGGCGTTACCGTCGAAGAGGAGTATGGTGGCTCGAATATGGGTTATCTCGCCCATACCGTTGTGGTTGAGGAAATCGCGCGGGCTTCCGCCTCCGTCTCGCTTTCCTATGGCGCTCATTCAAACCTCTGCGTCAACCAGATCCGCCTCAACGGCAGTGATGAGCAGAAGCAAAAATATCTGCCGGGCCTGATTTCAGGTGAGCATGTCGGCGCGCTCGCCATGTCGGAAGCCTCAGCCGGTTCCGACGTCGTCTCGATGAAACTGCGGGCCGAGAAGCGCAACGATCATTATCGTCTCAACGGCACCAAATACTGGATCACCAACGGGCCGGATGCCGACACCCTGGTCGTCTATGCCAAGACCGACCCTGAAGCCGGCTCGCGCGGCATCACCGCCTTCCTGATCGAAAAGTCGATGACCGGCTTCTCGACCTCCGAACCCTTTCACAAGCTCGGCATGCGCGGTTCCAATACGGGCGAACTGATTTTCGAGGATGTGGAGGTTCCCTTCGACAACGTGCTGGGCGAGGAAGGCAAGGGCGTCAACGTGCTGATGTCGGGCCTCGACTATGAGCGCGTCGTGCTGTCGGGCATCGGCATCGGCGTCATGCATGCCTGCCTCGACCACGTCATGCCCTATCTTGCCGAGCGCAAACAGTTTGGCGAGCCAATCGGTAACTTCCAGCTCATGCAGGGAAAAATCGCGGACATGTATGCCTCGATGAATTCTGCCCGCGCCTATGTTTATGCCGTGGCCGGTGCTTGCGACCGCGGCGAGGTGACCCGCCAGGATGCGGCCGCCTGCGTGCTCTATGCTTCCGAGCAGGCGATGAACCAGGCCGTGCAGGCCGTGCAGGCCATGGGCGGTGCTGGCTATCTCGACGACAGCCCGGTCTCGCGCATTCTCCGCGATGCAAAGCTGATGGAGATTGGTGCCGGCACTTCGGAAATCCGCCGCATGCTGGTTGGCCGCGAACTGATGAAGGCAATGAGCTGATGAACGCGAAACGATACCTCGCATTTGCAACAACAGGCCTGCTTGCCGTGATGACGGGCCAGCCTGCATCGGCGCAGTCCGATGAGATGAAGTTCCGTCCCGAACTGGTGGAGCAATGCCTTGCGGGCAAGGAGGGCAATGCCCGGCTGGACTGTGCCGGGCTTGCTGCCAATGACTGCACCGAAATCAACGAGGGCGGCGGCACGACCATTGGTCTTGGCATGTGCTTCACCGCCGAGTCCGAATGGTGGGACGCGAAACTCAACGAGGCCTACAAGGCGCTGACGGCGGTCGAAACCGCAGATGACCTGGAAGCAAAGGAAGGCGGCTGGCGCGCTCCGGAGAAGCAACCGGTTCTCAAAGACATGCAGCGCAAGTGGATCGCCTACCGCGACGCCCTCTGCGAATATGAATATGTCCAGTGGGGTGGCGGCACCGGCGGTGGTCCGGCTTCCGCAGCCTGCGAGATGAGCGAGACGGCGCGGCAGTATTTCGTGCTCGCCGATCGGCTGGCGGACCGCTAGTCGATGCTTCCCGATGCCCGCACCTATGACGAACTCTGCACGCGCTTCTGCTGGCAAGTGCCGGAGCGCTACAATATGGGGGCGGACGTCTGTGACAAATGGGCGGAAAGCCAGCCCGAGCGCATCGCGATCATCGACCTGACGGGGCCGGAACGCATCGATGTCACCTTTGCCCAATTGCATGCAAAGGTCGACAAACTGGCGCGGCATCTGGTTTCCCTCGGCATTGGCCGGGGCGACCGTATCGGTGTCTACCGCACCCAGTCGGTCTGGACGGCAGCAGCCCATATTGCTGCCTGGAAGATCGGCGCGATCTCCATGCCGCTGTTCAAGCTGTTCGGCGAGCAGGCATTGCTCTCCCGCCTGGCCGACAGCGCGGCCAATGCTGTGATCACCGATCCGGAAGGCGCGCTCAAGATTGCAGAGCTACAGCCGCAACTGCCCAATCTCGCCCATGTCATTGTGCCTGAGAAAACGCCGCTGCCGGAAAGCGCGCCTTTGCAGGCGCTTGACACGGCTGCTGATGGTCCGGCCCTGCTGATCTACACGTCCGGCACAACCGGCGCCCCGAAAGGCGCCCTTCATGCTCACCGGGTATTGCTCGGCCACCTGCCCGGCGTCGAGATGAGCCATGATCTTTTCCCCAAGGAAGGTGATTGCATCTGGACGCCCGCCGACTGGGCGTGGATCGGCGGCCTGCTGGATGTGCTGATGCCGGGCCTTCATCACGGCATACCGGTCGTAGCCTCCCGCATGGACAAGTTCTCAGCCGAAGGTTGTACAGAGATCATCGAAAAAGGAGGCGTTAAGAACATCTTCTTTCCGCCGACCGCGCTGAAAATGCTGAAAGCGGCCAATACCGGGCTGCCTGGCTTGCGTACCGTTGCCTGTGGTGGTGAGCCGCTCGGCGCGGAAATGCTGGCCTGGGGCAAAGAGGCGCTCGGCGTTACCATCAACGAGTTCTACGGCCAGACCGAATGCAACATGGTGGTCTCTTCCTGCGCAGAACTGTTCGACCCGCAGCCGGGCGCCATCGGCAGGCCGGTGCCGGGCCATGAAGTTGCGGTCATCGATGAAAAAGGAAATCCGGCGGCAGGCGAGGGCGATATCGCGATTCTCGAGGGAACGCCGGTGATGATGCTTGAATACTGGAACAATCCTGCTGCCACGAAGGACAAGTTCCGCACTGCGCCCGACGGTTCCCGCTGGTTGCTTACCGGCGATCGCGGGATCGCGGAGGATGGTTTCATCCGCTTTGTCGGCCGCGACGACGATGTCATCACCTCGGCGGGTTATCGCATCGGCCCGGCGGAAATCGAGGATTGCCTGATTACCCATGACGCCGTCGCCCAGGCGGGCGTTGTCGGCAAGCCCGACCCGCAACGTACCGAAATCGTCAAGGCCTATGTTGTCCTCAAATCCGGCCACGCGCCGTCGCCGGAATTGACCACCAGTCTCCAGAGCCATGTCAAAACCCGGCTGGCAGCCTATGAATATCCGCGCGAGATCGAATTTCTCGATGCCCTGCCGATGACGGTGACCGGCAAGATCATCCGCAAAGAACTTCGCGCCCGCGCCGTTGCAGAAACCAGCACAATTAGTGAAAGCGCCTGACCATGGCCATACTGAAATCCGCCATCTCAACCGGTTCCGATGCCTACAAGGCCAATCGTGAAGCCAATCTTGCAGCGCTGAAAACCGCCGAGGAAGCAGCGCTTCTCGCCCAGGCGGGCGGTGGCGAAGCCTCGCGCGAGCGCCATGTATCCAGAGGCAAGCTGTTGCCGCGCGACCGGGTGCAGGCGCTGCTCGATCCTGGCACGCCGTTTCTGGAAATCGGCGCAACGGCGGCACACGGCATGTATGACGGGGCGTCTCCCTGCGCTTCGATGATCGCCGGTATCGGCCGGGTCGAGGGCCGCGAGGTGATGGTTGTCTGCAACGACGCCACGGTCAAGGGCGGCACCTATTACCCGATGA
>JAGRLQ010000401.1 GCA_020441735.1 Nitratireductor sp. | reverse complement strand
GCCCACTGGCGGAATTAGACAAGGACGTGTCGCATGTCAATCGGTAAGATCGGCGGGGAGAATTTGCCGCATCTCGGGCGCTGGCCGCCAGAAAAATGCTGAAGTGACCCGCCTTGCAGAAAGCAAAACGGCCCCGATCCGGAGCCGCCTCGCAAGTAATCTCCAGCGCGAGGGGATCACAGATCCCAGCGCAGCCCCGCCTTGATACGGTGCGTCGTCAGGCCATCGACATTGCTCTCGCCGCCGATTTTCGGGCCATCGCCGATGTTGAGATACTGATACGCAAAGTCCAGCTTGGTGTTCGGGCCGATATCGACCGACGCACCTGCCGTAAAGCCGTAAGACATTACCCAGGCATCCCGCTCTTCATCCACAACTACCTCGGTAGCCTGCTCACCGGTTCCCCCCGGCGGGATAAGGCAATAGATGTTTGGTGTCGGGTTGCAGATATGGGTTCGTTTCTCGCTGCTTCTGATGTTGGCAACACCCAGGCCAACACCCGCATAAGGCGTGAACGCACCGAACCTGCCCAGATCGAAATAGGCGTTGCCCATGACGTTGGTTATGCTGGTGGACGTTTCGATGACTTCATCACCGTCAACCTTCACATAGGCCATCAGGTTTTCGTCAACGCCATCGAACAGCACTGAATTGGTGTTGTCTTCGCTGGCCTCAAGGACATATTCCAGGGTTACATCCCAGCGCAGGTTTTCAGTGATGTACTGGCCGAAACCCGCGGAGATCCCGATTGCGTCTTCATAGTCGAAAGTGAACAGATCGCCGCTGCCACCATCATAGTCAAAGCCGCTTTCCTGCCTGCCGTTGAAATTGTAGCTGATGTCGCCGCGCAGATACCAGCTGCTGTGGGACTCGGCCCATTGCACGGCGCCCCCATTCTGCAGGACCTCCGTTGCATGCGCAGGAACCGCCGCTCCGAGCAGGCAACCAAGTGTCAGATATATTACATAGCGTGAAGTTTTCACGGAAAGCACCCCTAGGTTGTATACACAGGCAAGAAAAAGCCCGGCCAGGGCCGGGCTCTAAAAAAACCTTAGTTGAAGGTCCAGCGGATACCGGCGCGTACCGTGTGGATCTTGATGCCGCCATCGAAACCCTGCTGGCCTGAGTTGGCATTGCCGCCTTCGAAGTTGAACATGTGACCGCCTTCGATGTGCTTGAAGGTGTAGCCTGCATCCAGCTTCATGTTTGCCGTCAGATCGTAGGAAACACCGGCATGCAGCGCATAGGCAAAACGCCATTCGCCATTGCCGTCGTGCTCGGAGTCACCTGGCGAACCGGTACAGTCGCCGGATACGCAGATCTCGTTGTTGTCGATGTCGCTCCAGTGCACTACGGCACCGCCGATACCGGCACCGGCATAGGGGGTGAAGCCGGCGAAGTTGCCGAGATCGACATAGGCGTTTGCCATCAGCGTGGTTACGGCCAACTCACCGGTATCTCTGTAGTTACAGACGCCAGTCGCGGTACCGCAGTTGGTTACGCCGCGTGCCGACGACCCGTTGAAATCGGCCCAGAAATGATGGTCGACCGTGGCATCAACGCGGAAGTAGTCGGTTACCTGATAACCGATACCGCCGCCGAGCATCCAGGCTTCCCCGACATCATGCTTTTCGAAATCACCGGTAAGCGTTGCCGAACCCTGATAGTATTCCACGCCCTGAACGGACATGTGCGAGTAACCGGCGTCACCCCGCAAATACCAGCCGCCCACGGTAATGGTGCGGACTTCCGGAACCACCTCCACAACTGGCGGCGGAATCAGATCTGCAGCATTTGCAATAGCCGAAGTGGCGAGCAGACCTGCCGTAAAAACCGAAAATTTGAAAATGCTGCGCATGACTAGCATCCTTCCTGCTTGCGCCGACTAAACGGCAGACGACTTCAATGTCAGGCTGCAAGATCGCGCAGAAAGGTTAAGGCGCGCTTAACCGTACCTGTTAAGGTTAAAAAAAATGGTTAACCCGCGTTAACCGGAAAATCCTGCCCGCACGCAAGCATAAAACCCGGCTTTTCGGGCCGGGTTGCAGTACAGGAAATTCGGTTTGAAGAAGAGTTCAGGCGGCAGTATTTACGCGGCGCATTTCGAGACGGTTTCCACCAGACCGTTGACGATCTTCCTGACCATCGCCTTGTCGTCGCCTTCCGCCATGATCCGGATCAGCGGCTCGGTGCCGGAGGGGCGGATAACCAGGCGGCCTGAATTGCCGAGCATGGATCTCGCATCCTCGATGGCTTCCTTCACCAGCTTTTCTTCCAGCGGCAGCCCGTTGGTATAGCGCACATTCTTCAGAATCTGCGGTACCGGTTCGAACTTTCGCCCGACCTCGCTTGCACGCCGGTCGGTCGCGCGCATGACGGCCATGACCTGAAGCGCCGCAATCAACCCGTCGCCGGTTGTGGTAAAGTCGGACATGACCACATGGCCGGACTGTTCGCCGCCCAGATTGTAGCCGTGCTCCCGCATGTGCATCACCACATGGCGGTCGCCGACGGCCGTACGGGCAAGATTCAGCCCCATACCACCGAGAAACCGCTCAAGCCCGAGGTTCGACATGACGGTGGCAACCACGCCGCCACCGGCCAGCATCGACTTTGAGTGCCAGTATTCTCCGATCAGAGCGAGAATCTGGTCGCCATCGATTTCATTGGCGTTCTCATCGACGATGATAACCCGGTCGGCATCGCCATCGAGCGCAATGCCGATATCGGCACGGGTTTCATGCACCTTGCGGCGCAGTTCGGCGGTGTCCGTCGAACCGCAGTCGCGGTTGATGTTGAAACCATTGGGCTCGTTGCCGATCGTCACGACGTCAGCACCGAGTTCCCATAGCGCTTCCGGCGCCACCTTGTAGGCAGCCCCATTGGCGGTATCGATCACCACCCTCAGCCCTTCCAGCGAAAGGGACCGTGGCAGGGTGCGCTTGGCAAACTCGATGTAGCGGTCGCGAACGCCGTCGACGCGGGTTGCCCTGCCAAGTTCGGTTGAACCGGCCAGTTCCCCGCTCAGATCCTGATCCATCAGCAACTCGATCTGCGCTTCCAGTTCGTCCGACAGCTTGAAACCGTCCGGCCCGAACAATTTGATGCCGTTGTCCTGGAACCCGTTGTGGGAGGCCGAGATCATCACGCCGATATCAGCGCGCACCGAGCGCGTCAGCATGGCGACGGCCGGCGTGGGCACCGGTCCCAGCAGGAAAACATCCATGCCGGCCGAGGTGAAACCAGCGACCAGCGCGTTCTCGATCATGTAGCCTGAAAGACGGGTATCCTTGCCGATCACCACCCGGTGGCGGTGCTCACCCCTGCGAAAGGCAACGCCTGCGGCCATGCCCACCTTCATCGCGATTTCCGCTGTCATGGGATGGGTATTGGCGGTTCCGCGAATTCCGTCCGTCCCGAAATACTTGGTACTCATGTGATGTCCCGTTCCGGCCCGCCAAGCGGTTGCCCTGCCCGAACCCTTTCGTCCCCCCTGTCAAACAGCGAAAGGATCAACTCATCCGATTTCTCTAGCCGATTTCCTGCGATCGTCGCTTCACAGTTTGTATCAGAAGCAACAATTGAGGAATGCCGGCAGCGTCTTTGTCACAGCGAATTTTAGTCCTCCCGGCAGACTACGGCAATTTTCTGAGCGAATTGTCGAGTGACAGGGTTAACGCTGCGGTAAGTTAATCATCCATGAAGAAGGCCGGGAAGCGGACATGAAAAAGGGGCCGAAGCCCCTTTTTTGAATTCCGCTAGCAGAACCGCGTTTACTGCGGCTGCGGCTCCAGGTCACCGGCTTCATCGCCGCCCTTCGAGCCCCGGGATTTCTTGCCCGCCGATGGCACCGCTCCGCCACGCGCCGGCGGCGTATCATCACCCTGATCGCGCCGCGGCGGCTTTCCGGAAAGAAGATCGGCGATCTCCTCACCACTCAGCGTTTCATATTCCAGCAAGCCTTGCGACAGGGTTTCCCAATCCTTCTTCTTGCGCTTCAGGATCTTGGTAGCCGAATCATAGGCCTCGTCGATCAGGCGGTGGATTTCCGCATCGATCGTCTGGGCGGTGGCTTCCGAAACATTCTTCGACTGCGCCACCGAATGACCCAGGAAAACCTCCTGCTGGTTCTCGCCGTAGGAAACCTGGCCGAGCTTGTCGGA
>JAGRLQ010000077.1:5482-13173 GCA_020441735.1 Nitratireductor sp. | reverse complement strand
GCGAGATCGGCAACCACATCTATCACCCCGCTGGCGCCCACGCCGAGTTGCGCAACGCTTTCATGAGGTCGAGGACAGCTGAAGACTGGTACGATGCTGTACAATGGATTTACGGTTCGACAGGGCTCGAAGGCGCTTATTCCGCCGAGTTTCTGCGCGACCGCTAACGGTCTGCGCCAGGCACATCAGGCCGCGACGCGGTTCCGGCCCGCCTGTTTGGCCTTGTAGAGGTTTTCATCGGCCCGGCCGAGCACGCTCAGATGATCGTCGCCATCCTTGCAGCGGGCGATCCCGAAGGAGGCGGTAATCTTGCCGACCTCCTGCTTGGTGTCCTTGATGACCAGTTTCACTTTTTCCAGTTCGGCGCGGATGATTTCTGCGCGCTTTTCTGCTTCCTCGATGCTGCAGCCGATCAGGATGATCGCGAATTCCTCACCGCCATAGCGCGCCGCAAGGTCTTCCTTGCGCACATGCTTGTGGATGAGCCCGGCAAAATAGCGCAGCACCTCGTCACCGATCAGATGACCGTGACTGTCGTTGATGCTCTTGAAGTAGTCGATGTCGCTGATGATCACGCAGAAATCGTGGTCCGCCGACCGCTTGCTGCCTGTCATCTCCTGCAGGCGGCGTTCCAGCGCCCTGCGGTTGGCAATGTTGGTAAGCGGATCGATCAATTCGTTCTTGCGTGCTTCATCCAGTGCCTGTTGCAGGCTTTCAATCTCCGCACGCGACTTGTTGAGCGCCGAACGCAGATGTTCAGTGTCGGACTGGATGGACTCGCTGTGCGAAACCAGGCAATCGACAGCCTTTCTGATCTCATCCAGGCCATTTGCCTCGCTCAGCGTATCCGTCGTCTCGCGCAGGGATTCGGAATAGTCTCCGCACTTCGTCAAATGGCTGTCGATAACGGTCAGCACATCCGTCACCTCGCCATCCAGCGAGGATGTCGCGTCCGCAATCTGCTTTTCGCGAAGATCGGGGCTGTCCAGAAACTCCGCATGAATATGATCAAGATCGATCAGGCTGAGCGGCTTTCTGCTCTCGATGAACTCGTTGATATGCGCGACCAGCGCCCTGTTCTCGCCCTTGAAGTAGTTGTACCAGATGTCATAGACGAGCGGGATCAGCGGCGTTTTCTGCTTGTGGGAAATCTCCAGAACCTTCCTCGAGATCGAGGAAATCAGGAAATACTCCTTGTAGTCATACAGCAGCGAGTTGGCGTTTCGATCGCTGATGCTATCGCAGAAGTTCAGACTGGGTGGGACCGTGCTCATGTTGCTACGCCTGCTGTCGGATGTCTGTAAAACGCTCACGCAACCTCAAGGGCCGGCTGCTTGACCTTGCCGTCAACGGAGTTGATGGCCCACTGGGTGATCATTTCCTGTAGATTGCTGTTCTCAAGCCGCAGCGTGGCGATCTCGGCACTGACATCTTCCAGGCCGGACTTTTGCACCTCATCAAGCTCGCTGCGCATCTTTTGGTTTTCCTTCTCCAGTCGGGCATAGTTCTCGCCGAGAAACTGGTCGATCTTCTGCTCGATCTCGCTCACGGATGCCGAAAACTTCGCATTGTTTTCCTTCAGCATGGCCTCGATCTCGCCCTTCAGCGCCTCGATGCGTGCCGATTGCACCCCGTCGCGAACAGCGCCTGCCTTCAGAAGACCCAATATGGCAAACAGCGAAAACACCATCAGCAGCCCCGTAGCGATCAGACCGCCACTGTGAATATCAAAGTGGAGGCCAAGCGGGGAGATGTGGAAGGTCGCCAGGGTCAAATACAGTGCTGCCAGATAAGCACCGGCCATAGATGCCAGCGATACCATCATCAGCAGTTTGGTTTTCGGCTTCGGCGCACCGTCTTCGGGCGTGTTTTTCTTGACCATATCCTCGTCCGGCAATTAATCGCGACAATTCCCCTTCGCGCGGCATTCCGGCGCAAAAGGCTGCCTGTATTGGATTTTGTGGAAAACATGCGGGCCAAAAGCCGCGAATGCGGAACGGCATCATACCTCAGAACTCTGCCGCATTCACCGCGAAGCATCGACCATATAGGTTAAGAAAGACTGACCCAGCTGTCCGAAAACGGACCGCTGGCACAATCCGTGCCACCATCTCGCAGAACTGTGCTACCCCGGATCTGCAAGCCTCAAAGCGCTGTTTTAGCGGTCCCCGGAGAAGAAACGCCATGTTACAGAACCTGCCAGCCCTCATTCTCGTCTTTCTTGCCGGCATGGCGGTCGCCATCCAGACACCGATCAACGGACTTCTGGCACAGACAAGCGGCAATGGCATTTTTGCAGCCACAATTTCCTTCCTGGTGGGAACGCTGGCGCTGGCGATCATCCTGTTCTCAAGGCAGGAGCTGCCTTCACCCGCATCGCTTCGCGCTGTTCCCTGGTGGATGTGGACGGGCGGACTGCTCGGCGCCTTCTATGTCTGGGCAGCGCTCAGCAATGTCCACAAGATCGGCGCTCTGAGTCTGGTTGCGGCCCTGATTGCCGGCCAGTTGACCGCGGCTCTGATACTTGATGCAGCAGGCGCCATCGGCCTCAGTGCAAGCCCGATCAGCTGGCAGCGCGTGATGGCGGTGTTCCTGGTTGCCGGCGGTGTGCTACTTTCCCGGTTTTAAAGCGCTTGCCGCCCGCGCTTGCTTGAGAAACAAGCATCCTGCTACCGGTTCGTATCGCATTTACTAATGGAGTGACCATCATTGGCCGCAACATCATCATCTGCTGAAAACTGGGTTGCCCTGCTGGGCACCAAGGGCGGCCCCGCCATCAGGCCGGGTTCAACCATGCCGACATCGAACCTGTTATGCCTTGATGGCCGAATGATCGTTGTCGATTGCGGCCTCGGCGTTACCCGTGGCCTGACGGATCAGGGCATGCGGCTGACCGATCTGTCGCTGATCTTCATCACCCATCTTCATTCCGATCACTATCTGGAACTGGGCCCGCTCCTTCACACCGCATGGACTGCAGGACTCGGCACAACAGTTACAGTTTATGGCCCTGCTGGGCTCGATACTTATTGGCAGGGTTTTCTCGCCTCGATGAAAGCCGACATCGACCTGCGCATCGACGATGAGGGCCGGCCGGACCTGCGCGAACTCGTGATCATCCGCACGATCGATGAAGGGACTGTGCTGGCGGAGGACGGGTTCCGGGTCGATGCAATCCGCAACGCTCACCCGCCGCTGATCGATACCTTCGCGCTTCGCTTTTCGGGATCACGCCACAATGTCGTCTTCTCCGGCGATACGACCCATTTCCCGCCCTTGGCCGAGTTTGCCCAAGGTGCCGATCTTCTCGTTCACGAGGCAATGCTGGAGGAAGCGCTCAACGCACTGATGAAGCGGGTCTCCAACAGCGATCCCGAACGCCTGATGAACCACATGATGCAGTCTCATACCCTTGCCGAAGATGCCGCCGGGATTGCCGCCAAGGCAAACGTCAAGGCGCTCGCCTTCAACCACCTGATCCCATCCGACGATCCCGATTACACAGCCGAGGACTGGCAGCGTGCCGTGCGCCAATACTGGAACGGTGAGTTCCATCTCGGTCGCGATGGGCTGCGGATCGATCTGGACGCGGCGAACGCTACTGCGGACTGAGCGGAATGAGATCGCCCGGCAACCAGCCGATTTTCACCTTCGCCTTCTGCGGACGGGCACTCGCCGGATCGGTCATCGCCACCAATTGCATGCCGCCTGCTGATACCAGCGAGCGGGTCTGGCTGCCAAGATAATTCAGCGTTTCGACGCTGCCATCGATCGAGGCCATGGTGCGATCGGGATCAAAGCTGATCGCTTCCTTGCGCAGCATGAACTTGCGCCGCCCGGACGTGAGCCCGTCACCGTCAGCGAGCCGCACGGTCTCACCGGTGGGAAACCGCGCCATCGGTTTGCGCTTTTCAATGAAGACTTCCAGATCGAGAATGTTGCTGCCACCAAGAAAACCGGCAGCAAATTCGGTACGCGGCCTGCGGTAGATTTCCTCAGGCGTCCCCTGCTGCTCAATGCGTCCGCCATGCATCAGGATCACCGTATCGGCGAGCCCCAGCGCTTCGTCCTGATCGTGGGTGACGAAGATCGTCGTCAGGCCGAGTTCCTCATGCAACCGCTTCAATTCGATCTGCATGTCCTCGCGCAGCCTTGCATCGAGATTGGAAAGCGGCTCGTCGAGCAACAGCAGATCGGGTTCGGCGACGATCGAACGGGCCAGCGCCACACGCTGCTGCTGGCCGCCGGACAACTGGCGCGGATAGCGTGAACTGAACGGATCGAGCTTGACCAGCGCCAGCGCCTCCATCGATCGCTTTTCCTGTTCGGCGCGGCTCAGACTGCTGCGCATGCGCAGGGGAAACCGGACATTTTCCAGCACCGTCATGTGCGGCAGCAGCGCATAGCTCTGGAACATCAGCGCGATGTTGCGGTCTTCCGGTGCAAGCGCAGTGACGTCGCGCCCGGCGATGGAAACCTCCCCGCCATCGGGCGTTTCAAGCCCGGCCACGATCCTCAGCAGCGTGCTCTTGCCGCAACCACTTGGCCCAAGCAGCGCAACGAACTGACCCTTGGCGACGGTCAGGTCGAACGACTGGAGAACGGTGTGCTCCCCGAAGCGCTTGACCACTGATTTGACGACGAGTTGTTCCATATTTCTGTTTGCCAATTGGGTTCTCACACGATTCTGGAAAGGCCGAAAATGCGGTTGAGCAGCATGACCAGCACAATGGTCATGCCGATCATTACCGTGGAAACGGCAGCAACCGAAGGATTGGGGCTGAACTCGAGCGTCGAATAGATACGCATCGGCAGGGTTTCCACGTTCGGCGCGCGCATGAACAGCGCGATCACCGCATCGTCGAAGGAAATGTTGAAAACGAAGAAACCGCCTGCCGCCATACCGGTCTTGCATTGTGGCAGGATGACGAGGAGGTAACGCTGCCACCAGCGCGCGCCCATGATGCGGGCCACTTCATCAAGATGCGGATCGAGATCGGCCAGATTGGCCGAAACCGTGCGGATCACATAGGGCAGCGTGATCACGGTATGACCGATGACGAGGCCGGTGAAGGACGGTCCGTTACCATAGCTGCTGAACACCATCAGCAGGCCGATGGCAAAGATCAATGAGGGCAGCAGCAGCGGTGACAGGAAGATCGAGCTGATGAACGAACGCCCGGCAAAGCGGAATCGCGACAAGGCAATCGCCGCCGGCGTGCCCAGCGAAAGCGAGACCACAACCGTGATCAGCGCCAGTTTGAGACTGGTCCAGCCCGCCGAAAGATAGGCATCGGAGTTGAGGATTTCCCCATACCAGCGTAGCGACAGGCCCGGTGGTGGGAATACCAGAAATTCGCTCGTCGACAGCGAACTGGCGATGACGATCAGCAGTGGCACCAGCATGTAGGCTGCAACCGCGAAGATGAAGATCGTTGCCACCCAGACAACGCCCCGTGGTGTCGCCCTGGTCATGAGCGGCCTCCCATGCGCGCGGTCGCCACCATGTAGGGAACGATCAGCACCAACGTGGCGATCAGCAGGAGAACGGAGAGTGCCGCACCGAAGCCCCAGTCGAAGGAACCCGTCATCTGCTGATAGATACTTCCGGCAACCACCGGCAGCCGCACACCGCCGACTAGCGATGGCGTGATGAACGAGCTGATTGACAGGGCAAAGACGAGCACGGAACCCGATGCAAGGCCCGGAACTGACATCGGCAGGGTAACGTGACGGATGCTGCCGAAGAAACCTGCCCCCATCACGCGAGCAGCCTCTTCAAGAGATTTCGGAATCTGGTTGATGCTGCCAAGGGTCGTCAGCACGAGAAAGGGCAGCAGCACCTGCACCATGGCAATCACGATACCGGTCTCCGTATGCATCAGCGAAATGTTCCGATCAATCAGGCCAAGCGTCTTGAGCACCCAGCTCAGCACGCCACCCGGACCGAGGATTACCAGCCAGCCGAAGGTGCGGATCACCACGGAGGTCATCAGCGGCAGCACGATGACCAGGATCAGCAGCGTGCGCACGTTCGTGCCGGCGCGGCTCATAATGACGGCAAGCGGGAACCCGATCAGCAGGCAGATGGCCGTGATGATGATCGACAGCTTGAACGTCCTGAAGGCGATGCCGGCGTAGAAATCATCGGAAAACGCCTTGGCATAATGTTCCAATGTCAGCCGCCCTGCCTCGGCACCAGCAGTCAGAAAACTCTGCGCCAGAAGTTGCAGGGTCGGGAAGAAAAAGGCGATCAGCAGGAAAAACAGACCCGGCCCCAACAGGAATGCCGGTTCGCGGCTGCCGCGACGGGATGGCTCACTCATGATCGGTCGGTTCTGTTAAACTTGCAGGGCCGTATCGGTGGCATCTTCGCGGTGCCCCACGCTGGCCTTTCTACAGAAAACACTCGGGTCGGGACACTAGCCCTTTTGGAGCGAAATGAGGAGAGCCGGAACCGGCTCCCCTCCTTGCTGCTTGTTTACTTAGCGATGGCGCGGGCCCAGGCCTCGTTCCATCCGGCTCGGTTTGCCGCAATCTTGTTGGCATCGAAGGTAACGAGCTTGGCAACCGCTTCCTCGCCATAGACGACTTCACTGGCAACATCGCCGGACAGTTCCACCGTCTTGTTGGTCGGCGTGTAGCGCAGCGCTTCCGCCCAGCCCTGGGAGGCTTCCGCGCGGATCGAGAAGTCGATGAACTTCAGTGCCAGATCCCGCTTTTTCGAACCCTTGACGAGGTTGACGGTGATGGGGGCAAGGACGCCACCCTCTTCCGGCTGAACGAACTTCACCGGCAGACCGGCCTTGGTCAGCGTATGGGCATAGTCCTGCGCGTAAGGCGCAACCCAGGCATTGCCCTGGGCAAAGTTCTGCTGGATTTCCGGTGACTTGGAAACCACGGTCGAAGTCGGCAGCAGACCCTTGACGAATTCGAGACCCGGCTCGATGTCGTCAAGTGATCCACCGGCAACCTGGTTCATCATCAGGAAGCCGAGCAGGCCATAGGTGTTGCTCGCTGCATCGGTAATGAGAACGTGGTTGGCATAGGCCTCATTGCCGAGATCCTTCCAAGAGGTCGGAGCAGGTTTGGCTTCATCGGTATTGTAGAGAAGACCGATGACAGCCGTGGAATAGGTCGGCCCGATGCCTTCGCCGATGCCTGCAACGGCAAAGCCGTACATCTGGTCGTAGTTGGAAAGTTCTTCCGGCTTGATGGCGTCAAGCAGGTCTTCGGCTGCGGCCGCATGTTCCAGCCCGCCGGAGAAGTGCACCACGTCAAACTGCGGATTGTCCTTCTGCGCCCGCAACTGGGCCAGCGCATCGGCGGAATAGGCGGTCACGACCTCGACCTTGACGTTGTACATCTCTTCGAATGGCGTGATGACCAGCTTGCGATAGGTCTCCTCATAGGAGCCGCCGAAGGAGTTGATGACCAGCGTTTCCTGGGCGAGTGCGCTGTGGGCAAAGGCAAGTGCGGCAAGCGCGATTGCGGCACTGCTGATGGATTTCAGTTTGTTCATGGTGCTGACGTCCCTTTCTGGGGTTAAAGGCCGGTCTCGATTAGGGGTTCACGCGGCCAATTTCTACGGTCTTGATGCCTTCTACCCGGGTGTTGCTGCAGGCACTGGCAAAAGCATCGAGACCTTCGGTGATCTTTCCGAACATGTTGCAGGGGGTCCATCCGAGCGG
>JAGRLQ010000077.1:0-5274 GCA_020441735.1 Nitratireductor sp. | reverse complement strand
AACATGGCATGGATTGCCGGCATCTGAACCGGCTCGCTCAGGGCATCCCAGATGGCCTGACAGGTTTTTGGAGCATTGTCATCGTACAGGGTGATGACAGCGGAAGCGCCGGTTTCGACAAATTTGGCATAAAGCTGCCGGTTGTTGGGCATGTAATTGTTCCAGTCGATGTGTCGGATGTGCCCCGGTGGCTATTGCACCATCCGGGCAGGTGCAAATGTTTGCACTCGCTCAATAAATTGTCTAATCAATAAACACGCTTGCTTGATAAAATGGATTTATCAAATGGCAGTAACCAGCACACCATCTGCGCCGCATGCCCGCCCCGCTCCCCTTTTGGGGGATGCCGGCGGATTGACGATCAAGAACATGCGGACCTTTTTCTGGCTCGCCCGGCTTGAGAACTACCACGCGGTCGCCCGCCACCTGAACGTGACCCAGCCTGCCGTGACAGCGCGCATCGCAGCCCTCGAGAACGAACTGGGCATCAGCCTGTTTTCACGTGGTCAACGCACTTTCGAACTAAGCCCCGAAGGCAAGGATGCGCTTAGAATGTGCGAAGAGATACTTGATGCCGTCGATACCATGCGCGAGCGTTTCTCCGGTACGAGGGAGCAACTTGGCGGCATCGCCCGCATCGGCATTGTGGACACGGTGGCGCGCACGTGGTTGCCGACCGTTCTCGACCGGGTTCGCAAGGAGTACCCCAATGTCGTGTTGGAGATCACCAATGAGGGCACGCTCGAACTGCACACATTGCTGAAAAACGGCACCCTCTCCATGTCGGTTACCATCGACGAATGCGATGATCCCGACGTCACCAACACCGTGGTCGGCAGGTATGAGGTGGAATGGGTCGCCAGCCCCGGCCTCATCGACGCAAACAAGGTCTACACTGTGGAAGAGCTCATGCAGTTTCCGCTGATCGGTTATGTCGCCAAGTCGCCGCCAGACGTGCACTTGCGCCGCTATCTGGGCAAACACTATTCAAGCGGCGGCATCCGCAACACGACCAACTCCATGTCGACGATGATCTGGCTGGCCGAAAACGGCCTCGGCATCGCCGCCATCCCGCCGCATGCCGTCGAGCAACACCTCACCAGCGGCAGGCTTGCGCTGATCCGTACACAGCAGCGGTTTGAACCGATGACCTTTTATCTCAACTGCCGCAACCGGCCCTATTCCCCGGTGGTTCGCGTCATCGAAACACTGGTGCGCGAGGAGGCGGCCAAATTCGACAGGAAAGCACGGTAGCCGTGACACGGTCCGCACCGGCCCTGTAAACCGCATCCCCGCGCCTGTCCCCAACGCTGTTCAGCATGATCGAGCATCAGGCTTGCCGGGCTTTCTAGCAGGTTGTAGGTTGCCGCGGCCAGGGCACACGACGGGCCGGCCGGGGGAAATGGGAGAACAGAGTGTCCGTGCATTCCAGGCGCTACACGCTGTTTGTTCTGACGGCCATTCTCGCCGTCAACCAGCTCGACCGCAATATCCTTGCCATCACGCTGGATGCCATCAGCCTCGAGTTTTCCTTAACCGACACCCAGCTTGGCCTGCTTTCCGGCATCTTCTTCGCAGTGGTTTATGTACTGTTCGGCTTTCCGGTCGCCAGGCTGGCAGCCCGCGGCAACAGAAGAAACATCATTGCCGGTTCTGTTGTCCTGTGGAGCGCCCTTACGATGGCGATGGCCGGAGCCCAGAACTTCACCCAACTGGTGCTCGCGCGGCTGGGTGTCGGGATCGGCGAAGCCGGTGGTGTCGTCCCCGCTCATTCGATGATCTCCGACCTCTATCCGCCGCACAGGCGCGCCTCGGCCATGGCGACATTCGTCACGGGCGCCCATATCGGCATCCTTCTGGCATTTCTGATCGGCGGACTTGTCGGTCAGGCATTCGGCTGGCGCTGGTCTTTTGTGGCAGCGGGACTGCCCGGCATGTTTCTTTCCCTGATCCTGTTGCTCACGGTCAGGGAACCGGAACGCGACATCAGTCCGGATCAGGCACCAGCGACAAAGGGATCGCTACTGGTTCAAACCGTCAAGATCATATGGCAGGACAAGGGCCTGTTTCATGCCATGCTTGGCGTCGGCATCACCGGCATCGTCACATTCGGTGCGCTTGCCTGGAACGCGACGTATCTCATCCGTGCACACGGCGTGACCCAGGCGCAGGCCGGCATATACTTCGCCCTGACCATCGGCATTATCGGCGGTTTCGGAACCTGGGCAAGCGGCATGCTGGCGGACCGGCTCGGCGCCAAACAGCCCAAATGGCGTCTGGGCGTGGTGATTGTTGCCATTCTCGCAGCAAAGCCGTTCACGATCAGTTTTCTGCTGGCAGACAGCACCGCTACCGCGATGAGCCTGCTCGCCGTTGCTACCCTGTTCGCTGGTGTATTCTGGGGGCCAAGCTTCGCGTTTCTGCATGGCCGCATCAGAAACGAACTGCGCCCCATGGCGACAGCGTTCTTTCTGTTTATCTATAACATCATCGGCGTGGGGATTGGCCCGACGCTGATCGGAATCTTGAGCGACGCGCTGCCGCAATCTGCTCCTGGCCATTCGCTTGGACTGGCCCTGCTCATCATTCAGATCACCGGAATATGGGGGGCATTCCACTACTGGCAGGCGATGCGAACCATCACCGACTAAAGCAATCCCGCGTTTGATGCAGCGTCAAACACGCGCAATGCAACAGGTACGGCCCTCAGGTTGCCCATTGCCTCATATATAGCGGAATACGAACAGCGCCCAAATCAGGCAGATCGCCAGCGGCCACCAGAGTGGCGGCCCGGCAAGAAACAGCCAGGCAATAAAAATGAAGGCGCTGCCCAGCAGGGAGATGAAAAGCCTGTCGCCGCGGGTTGTGTCGATGGCGAAGAGACCTCGCCTCGGCGCGCCGCCCGGCACATAATACTCCCACACGCCCATTGCCGCGATGCTGGCGGCGATGAACAGAAAGAACGCCGCCGTAGCACGCGTCCAGGCCATCCAGGTACCCAGTGGCTCGGTCCACCACTGGAAGGAAAACAGTACAGCGTCTTCCATGGTCTGCTCCTCTTGATCCCCGCCCCTACACCCGGCCGAGGGCAAAAAGCCCTTGGCGATGTAGTTGCGGACAAAATAGATGACGATGGCGCCGGGTATGATCGTCAGCGTTCCCGCCGCCGCCAGAAGCCCCAATTCATACCCCGAAGAAGACGCGGTCTTGGTCATCGTCGCAGCGATCGGCTTTGCTTCCACCGCCGTCAGCGTTTTCGCCAGCAGCAGTTCGACCCAGGAAAACATGAAGCAGAAGAAGGCGGCAACGCCGATCCCGGCCGAAATCGTGGGAACGAAGATCTTGGTGAAGAATGCCGGGAAGGAATAACCGTCGATATAGGCGGTTTCATCCAACTGCTTCGGCACGCCGGACATGAAGCCTTCGAGAATCCACACCGCCAGCGGAATGTTGAACAGGGTATGGGCGAGTGCCACCGCAAGGTGCGTATCGAATATGCCGATAGCCGAGTAAAGCTGGAAGAAGGGCAACGCGAAAACCGCCGCGGGAGCCATGCGGTTCGTCAGCAGCCAGAAGAACAGATGCTTGTCGCCTAGAAACCGGTAGCGTGAAAACGCATAGGCGGCCGGCAGGGCCACTGCCACCGACAATACGGTGTTGATGGTCACATAGATCAGTGAATTGACATAGCCCATATACCAGGTCGGATCGGTGAAGATGACCCGGTAATTGTCCAGGGTGAAGCTCTGCGGAAACAGGGTGAACGAGCCCAGAATCTCGTTGGTCGTCTTGAACGACATGGAAACAAGCCAGTAGATCGGCAGCATCAGCAGCACGATGTAAAGGGTCGGAATAAGCCAGGCCACCCGTCTCATTGGTTTTCCTCATCGCGTGTCATGACGGTATAGAAGATCCAGCTCATCAGCAGGATGACCAGGAAGTAGATCAGCGACATGGCTGCCGCCGGTCCAAGATCGAACTGGCCAAGTGCGATCTTCACCAGATCAATGGAAAGCAGGGTCGTGGAATTGCCCGGCCCGCCGCCGGTCAGGACCGAAGGCTCGGTATAGATGTTGAAGGAATCCATGAAACGCAGGAGCACAGCGATGGTCAGCACCCGTTTCATCTTCGGCAGCTGGATGAACCGGAAGATCGACCAGGAGGAAGCCCCGTCGATCTTTGCAGCCTGATAGTAGGCATCGGGAATGGAGACCAGGCCGGCATAAGCCAGCAGCACCACCAGCGACGTCCAGTGCCAGACATCCATCAGGATCAGCGTGAACCAGGCATCGCCGGGCTGCCGTGTGTAATTGTAATCGAAACCCAACGCGTTGAGCGCCTTGCCCATCAGGCCGATCTCCGGCAGCGCGAAGATATTCCACATTGCGCCAACCACATTCCACGGAATGAGCAGCGGCATTGCCATCAGCACCAGGCAGACGGAAACCCAGATGCCCTTGCGCGGCATGGCAAGGGCAATGATCACGCCAAGCGGCACCTCGATTGCCAGGATCGTGAAGGTGAAGAAGAGCTGGCGACCCAGCGCGTCGTGAAAACGCGGCGACTTGAGAATATCCTCGAACCAGCTGATGCCGGACCAGAAAAACACGTTGTCACCGAAGGTTTCCTGAACCGAGTAATTGACCACGGTCATCAGCGGCACGATGGCGTTGAACGCCACCAGAATGAGAACCGGCAGAACGAGGAACCAGGCTTTCTGATTGACCGTCTTGTTCATTGTCCGCCCCCTTCCCCGACAAGCCAGCCGTCGCGGTAGATGCGGGTCTTGTCGGCGGCAAAAGCGAGCTTTGCCTTACGGTCGGGTATTTCCGTTCCCTCGGGCGCCAGCAGTTTCACGGTATGGCCACCGGCCAATGCCTCAACGATTCGGAACCTCCCGGCATCGCTCACCTTGACGATTTCGGCATCAATGCCCTTGTCGGCAAAGACGACGTGTTCGGGCCGCACGCCGATCTCCATCCGTCCGGCAGCATTTTTGGCACGGTTTGCCGTCTCGATCTTCCGGCCGGCGACAACGGCACTGCCATTGTCGATGTCACACGTCAGCACGTTCATGCCCGGTGAGCCGATGAAGTGACCGACAAAGGTGTGCTGCGGTTTTTCGAAAAGCTCCTCCGGCGTGCCGATCTGAACCACCTCGCCGGTGTTCATCACCACAACCTTGTCGGCAAAGGTCAGCGCTTCCGTCTGATCATGGGTGACATAGATCATGGTGCGCGCAACCCGCTGGTGCAGTTCCTTCAGCTTGGAGCG
>JAGRLQ010000400.1 GCA_020441735.1 Nitratireductor sp. | reverse complement strand
GGCAAGATCAGCCGCGTCGACGTGACCATCGATGGCGGCCGCAACTGGCACGCCGCGCGCGTTGACGGTCCCAGCCTGTCGAAATCGCTGCACCGCTTCTATTTCGACTTCGACTGGGACGGTTCGGAACTGCTGATCCAGTCGCGCGCCATGGATGAACACGGCAATGTCCAACCGACCAAGGACATGTTGCGCTCGGTGCGTGGCGAAAACTCGATCTATCACAACAACGGCATCCAGACCTGGCATGTCAAAGGCGACGGGAGTGCGGAAAATGTCGAAGTTTCTTAAGCTTGCGGTTTTCGCCGGTGCGCTGGCCGCCCTGCCCGCTGTCACGCTGAGCGCCGCACAGGCGCAGGATGCTGCTGCCGGCGAAAAAGTCTTCCGCAAATGCAAGGCCTGTCATGCAGTTGGTGAAGGTGCCGGCAACAAGGTCGGCCCTCATCTCAATGATCTGATTGGCCGAACCGCCGGCACGATCGACGGGTTCAAGTACTCCAAGGCGATGCAGGAAGCCGGTGAAGGCGGCCTTGTCTGGAATGATGAGAGCATCGATACCTATCTCGTCAATCCGAAGGACATGGTGAAAGGCACGAAGATGGCCTTTGCCGGACTGAAGAAGGATGAGGACCGGGCCAATGTCGTCGCCTACCTCAAGACTTTCTCAGCCGGCAGCGCTACCGAAGAAGCGCCTGCAGCCGAGGAAAGCAAGGCGGAGGAGCCTGAAGCCAAGACCGAAATGGCTGCTGCTACGCCTGCCGTCATGGCCAAGGACGCACCGGTGCCCGACCACGGCGTGTTTCATCTGGGGCGCGAAGCGCTCTCGGAGGAAGTTGCCGCATGGGATATCGATATCCGACCGGACGGCATGGGGCTTCCTGTGGGCAAGGGTACAGTTGCCCAGGGTGAGCCGATCTACGGCGAAAACTGCGCCGTCTGCCATGGTGATTTCGGCGAGGGTACCGGTCGCTGGCCGGTGCTAGCCGGTGGCCACGACACGCTGACCGAGGAACGGCCCGAAAAGACCATCGGCTCCTACTGGCCTTATCTTTCCACCGTCTATGACTATGTGCGCCGAGCAATGCCCTTCGGCAATGCGCGTTCGCTGTCGGACGACGATGTCTACGCGCTGACGGCCTATCTGCTCTATCTCAACGACGTCGTCACCGATGAGGATTTCGAGCTTTCGAACGAGAACTTCACAGACATTCATCTGCCCAATGAAGAGAACTTCTTCATGGATGACCGGGCAAGCGAACCTCATTACGCCGAAAAGGCAGAGCCCTGCATGAAGGATTGCAAGGCCGAGCCCGTGACAATCACCATGCGCGCCAGGGTTCTGGACGTGACGCCCGATGGCGAGGAGGGCGAAGGCGCTGGCGCCATCGAGTAGCCGATAACCGGAGGGGGTGGCGGCGCCGGCAAAAAGAGGTGCCGGAATACAATATGGGAGGAGTGAGTGCGAACGCGCACGACGTTACGAGTGCCCGTGCTGTCCAGGCTGCTTTCGGCGGTGGGTGTCGGCATGATGCTGGTAACCTCCCCTGCTCCGGCCAACTCCCAGGATACGGGCTCCGCCATCGACCCAGCCGGGGAAAAACTGTTTCGCGCCTGCAAATCCTGTCATGAGGTCGGCGCCGGTGCCAAGCACAAGGTAGGCCCGCATCTCGATGGGGTCATCGGACGCAAGGCCGGCAGCCTTGGGGACTTCCGCTACTCCAAGGCAATGCAGGCGGCCGGTGAAGGCGGGCTCGTCTGGTCGGAAGAAAACCTGCACGCCTATCTCGCCAAGCC
>JAGRLQ010000399.1 GCA_020441735.1 Nitratireductor sp. | reverse complement strand
CGATCTGGCGGCCGAGTTTGTGACTTGCCAGTTCCTCTTCCTCAAGCTGCCTGTCGCGCCAGTCCTCGAAGCCGGCAAAGCCCCGGTTGAATTCGCGGCTGATGCCGCGATCCATCCAGACCGTGCTGGTGGACAGATTGGCGAGGAAGCGGCGGTCATGGCTGATCATGACGATTGCCGAGCCCATGGACCGCAGTTCGGTTTCCAGCCATTCGATGGCGGGCAGGTCGAGATGGTTGGTCGGCTCATCGAGCAGCAGGATGTCGGGTTCGGGTGCGAGCGTGCGGGCAAGGGCCGCGCGTCGGGCTTCGCCACCGGAAAGGTTTTTTGTGCCGGCTTCGCCGGCAAGGCCGAGTTGTTCCATCAGATAGCGGGCGCGGTGCGGATCATCGCCCGGTGCCAGCCCGGCCAGTACATACGCCTCGATGGTATCGAACTCCGCCAGATCGGGCTCCTGCGGCAGATAGCGTACCGTAGTGCCGGGCTGCAGGAAACGCTCCCCCTTGTCCGACTCGATCATCCCGGCTGCGATCTTGAGCAAGGTCGATTTGCCCGAGCCGTTGCGGCCGACAAGCGCGATGCGGTCGGAAGCATGAATCTGCAGGTTCGCGTCGCTGAGCAGCGGTGTTCCACCGAAGGTCAGTGCGATGTTGGACAGAAAAAGCCGTGGCGGCTGCAATGGACTACCCGTTTGCTATCGGTAAAATCATGGCCGGAAGCGCCTTTCCTGCCCAACACGGGCGGGTGGTGCAACCGAATTGGTGTTTTAAGCACCGGGTTTGCTTTTGCCGGGCAATCCGCGCTGCGTCTATTGTCTGTGGGCAGACGCGACAAACTGCCCTTTAGGCCTTCAAATGGCTGGACAAAAGGGGGCTTGGGAGCATAAACACGCGCTCAAGACCGGGAGCACGCGTTCTGGCGACCCTTCTGCTTGGCATAGAGGCCCGCATCCGGCGGTCAGGTGCCTGGCGGAAAAGTGCGCAAGCGGGAACGCACCGGCCTTTGTTGGACGTCGTTGAGTGCGGAAACCAGGGTTCCGCCGCAGGAAAGCGAAAGGATGGTATGCCGTGAGTGCAGCCAAAACCGACCACGATCAGAGCCGCAGGGATTTTCTTTATCTGGCAACCGGTACTGCGGCAGCCGTTGGGGCAGCCGTTACCGCCTGGCCGTTTGTTTCGCAAATGAACCCGAATGCCGCCACAAGGGCGCTCGCTTCCATTGAGGTGGATGTTTCGTCGATCGAGCCCGGACAGGCGATCACCGTCAAATGGCGCGGCAAGCCGGTTTTCATCCGCTACCGCACCGACGAAGAAGTCGCCGCAGCCAAGGCGGTTGATCTTGGCGATCTGAAAGATCCGGTGGCGGAAAACCAGAACATCGAATCCGGCGCACCGGCGACCGATGAAAACCGCTCGGCGGGCGAGGGCAAGGAAAACTGGATCGTGATGATCGGCTCCTGCACCCATCTGGGTTGCGTGCCGGTTGGTCTTTCCGGTGATTTCGGCGGCTGGTTCTGCCC
>JAGRLQ010000076.1:1295-2404 GCA_020441735.1 Nitratireductor sp. | reverse complement strand
CGACCTTCGAGTCGGTCAGCGTTGCACCGGTATGACGCGAGATCGCATAAAGTGCCTCCTTGCGCTCGCCGAGATACAGCGCCAATGCTTTGAGCATCTTCGCGCGTTCATGAAACGTCATGGCTCGAAGAGCAGGCCCGCCGCGTTCACGGGCGAAGTTCCGCATGGCGGCAAAATCGAGACTGGCCTTGCCAAGCCGCGCCACCGTCTTGCCATTGATGGCGGAAGGCAGATCCACCGCATCTGCGGTGCTGCCGCTCCAGCCGCCTAGCGCAAAACTGTTTATATCGATAACGTCCACGGAGACTCCCTTTCTTATTTGTTACAAATATTGACAGGGCGCGAAATTTTGTAAAGTGTCCGGCGAAACAAGATTGCCCCGGGAGGAGAAATGAGTGAACCCGTTCTGACGGAGGTCCGCGACGGCGTGCTTGAAATCACGCTCAACCGCCCTGACCAGCTCAACGCCTTTACCGTCGAAATGCACAAGTTGATTCGCGCTGCCTTCGAGCAGGCGAAGACGGACGATACGGTCCGGGCCGTTATTCTCACTGGCGCAGGCAGAGGCTTTTGCGCAGGCCAGGATCTGTCCGAGCGTGACCCCAGCAAGGGCGAAATCGTCGATCTGAAGGTTACGCTTTCCACAAATTACAATCCGCTGATCCGCGCCATCCGCGCGCTGGAAAAACCCGTCATCTGTGCCGTCAACGGCGTGGCCGCCGGTGCAGGTGCCAATCTGGCGCTTGCCTGCGACATCGTAGTGGCGGCCGAAAGCGCCAAATTCATCCAGGCCTTCGCCAAGATCGGCCTTATCCCTGATGCCGGCGGAACATGGTCGCTGACCCATCTGATCGGCGAGCCCCGGGCCAAGGCGCTTGCCATGACCGCCATGCCGCTTTCTGCAAAACAGGCAGAGGAATGGGGCCTGATCTTCAAATGCGTTGCCAATGACGAACTGATGGGCGAGGCGAGGACGATGGCGGAACAACTTGCCGCTGGCGCAACGCTCGGCATCGGCAAGACCAAGATGGCCATCCAGGCAGCCACCACCAACACGCTGGACGCGCAGTTGGACCTCGAAGCCGAGACCCAGGGAGAGTTGGGCCGCT
>JAGRLQ010000076.1:0-1229 GCA_020441735.1 Nitratireductor sp. | reverse complement strand
TTCCAGGGCAAATGACCATGACGCTTTCCGACCAGCAGCGCGCTGAAAAAAGCGCCGAGGCCATGTGGGCCAATGACAGCGCCTCGCAAGGCATGGGCATGCAGATCGACGCTGTTGGCCCCGGCACGGCAACGCTTTCCATGACCGTCGAGAAGCGCCACACCAACGGTCATGCCATCTGCCATGGCGGTTTCATCTTCACGCTTGCCGACAGCGCCTTTGCGTTTGCCTGTAATTCCTACAACAAGTCGACCGTCGCCCAGCATTGCATGATCAGCTTTCTTGCCCCCGGCAAGCTTGGCGACCGGTTGATCGCTGTTGCGCGGGAAGCCCATCTCGCCGGTCGCTCCGGCATCTACGATATTACCGTCACCAATCAGGATGGTGACAAGATTGCCGAGTTCCGCGGCATGAGCCGGACGATTTCAGGCACGCTGTTTGAGGAGGAAAGCGCGCAATGAAGGACCTTACCCCCGCCCGCAAGAGCCTCGACCCGATCGAGATTGCCTCGCGCGACGAGATCGAGGCGCTGCAGCTTGAGCGCATGCAGTGGTCGCTGCGCCACGCCTATGACAACGTGCCCTTCTACAAGAAGAGCTTCGATGAAAAGGGCGTACATCCCGATGATCTGAAAAGCCTGAAGGACCTCGCGAAGTTCCCCTTCACGCTGAAGACCGATCTGCGCGACCATTATCCCTTCGGCATGTTCGCCGTGCCCCGCGAACAGGTGCGCCGTGTGCACGCCTCCTCCGGCACGACCGGCAAGCCCACCGTCGTCGGCTATACCGAAAAGGACCTTGATACCTGGGCGACCGTGATGGCGCGATCCATGCGCGCCTCCGGCACGAAACCCGGCGATATCGTCCATATTTCCTATGGCTACGGCCTGTTCACCGGCGGCCTCGGCGCCCATTACGGCGCCGAGAAACTTGGCTGCACCGTCGTGCCCGTCTCCGGCGGCATGACTGCGAGGCAGGTCACGCTGATCGAGGATTTCGGCGCCACCACCATCATGGTCACGCCGTCCTATGTGCTGGCGATCCTCGACGAATACCGCGCCCAGGGCCTCGACCCAGCCAAGAGCCCGCTGGAAGTCGGCATTTTCGGCGCGGAACCCTGGACCAATGCCATGCGCCAGGAGATCGAGGAAACCTTCGACATGCATGCCGTCGACATTTACGGCCTGTCGGAAGTCATGGGTCCGGGCGTTGCCAATGAGTGCGTCGAGA
>JAGRLQ010000398.1 GCA_020441735.1 Nitratireductor sp. | reverse complement strand
TCAGCCGCAGCAGAACGAGCTTGCGCGTCGGCGTCCCCATATCGGCCCGAAAGCCTATGCCGAGCAGATAGGCGCTCATTCAAGCGTCTCCCGTTGCAGGGAGCGCGGGCCCGGCAGACAATTCGGCTCCACCGAATGTCGAGAGGGCAGCCTCCCCATACATGGCGGCAAGGGCAGCGCATCCAATGCGCCACGCATATGCCGGAGCCAGCGGGAAAACCCCGTTTCCACACATTCGTAATCGGTCCACCCTTTTGGTAGATCCATCATCCATTCCGTAAACGACGGGGATAGCCTCGGGCGCGCTTTCGATGACGCGGCACCAGGCAGCGTCGTCAGCAGGGCCCGGCGGCGCGAGTGGAAGTCCGCCGCCATACCAGTCAGGCTCAATCGTTCCTTGTCCGGGTTGCCCCGGTCGCGGGTGTAGTTGCCCACTTCGTGCGCCCTCGGTGTCGCCCAAAGTTTCGCCTGTTCCGTTACGCTCGGTGTATTGCGCACTCCGGATGACAGCTTGTCGGCCTCCGAACTTGTCGGTGATGCCCATTTCGCCGTCTGATCTTCCAGCCTCGATCGGGCATCCTTGACCGGCCAGCCCACCATGGAATTGTTGGCCACCCTCGGCGTTGCCCATTGCTCCGCTGCCCAGTCCAGCATGTCCGTGCGCTGCTTGCCGTCCGGCCGCGTCACCGCCTTGCCCCCCCCTTTTCGTCCCGGCTGGCTGGCGTGGGCCACGATGAAAATCCGGTCACGGGCGTGGGCGGCGCCAAGTCGGCCAGCCGGAACACTTCCCCAGACCGCATCAAACCCCATTTCGGCCAGGTCTCCGAGAACAGATCGCATTGCGTATCCATCATTGGCAGAAAGCAGCCCTCGGACGTTTTCGAGAAGGAGCGCCCACGGCGCCACCTCGCGAACAATGCGGGCGACATCATCCCAAAGCCACCGCTCACCGTGTACGCCCCGGCGCTTGCCTGCGATGGAGACTTCCGGGCACGGGAAACCGGCAGTGACGATATCCACCTTGCCGCACCACGGGCGGCCGTCGAAGGTGCCGCTATCGTCCCAAACAGGAGCTTGATGTAGCTCCGCCGCTGCCATCCGCGCCACGAGATTGGCCGCGCAGCTTGCTTCCCGTTCAACGTAACAAACAGTTCGGTATCCGGGTTCGGCGAGCATGAGGCCGATGTCGAGGCCGCCATATCCGGCATATAGAGCCAGGCCATTCACACCCTCCTCCAGCAGATGATCAGGCCGGAAAACGGCAGGCCGTGCGTGTCAGCGAACCAGCCACGCATCGCCGACCAGTTGTAGAAGCCGTCCGCCATGGCCTCGGCATGGAGCGCTGCGGAATCGGTCAGCCAGGCACCGGCCCCGCGATCATTGGTCAGCTGGATGCCGTCCTTGCGGATCTCGACCTCGAACAGCTTGACGACGATGCCGTCGCCAAGTTTCCGGCACACCTTGGTGCGCATGCCCGTGTAGAGCTGCACCTTGGCACCCGGTGCGAACAGCCGTTGCTGGCGCTCCCGATCCTTCCACCAAGCGCGGATCGTCTGCGTCTTCGCACCCGCTTCGACATCGCCGGCAAACTGCTGCTGGAAATTGAGGGCTGTCATGTACGCGCCTCCGGTTGCGGCAAGTCGGCGAGCAGCGATTGCGCGAGGCGGCGCATCCTGCCGTCATCGGCTTCCTGCGCCGAGGCTTCCTGAAACGGGTCGAGAATGCCCTGGCTCTGGCTCGCCTTGAGGCCGAGGATTTCCATGATGACGGGATCGGAGCCGCCGGCGGTGTGCAGGAAATGCGCCGTCACCTGCCGTTTCTGGCCGGCCCTGCGCAGGCGGCCGATGATCTGCTTGTGCACCTGCGGCGACCAGTCGAGCTCGCCGATCACGATGTTGGCGCAGACATCCTGCAGCCCGTCCGTTCCGGCGCCCGAGCGCAGGCTCATGAACATCACCTTTGCACGGCCCTCGATGAAGGCGCGCTTGTTTTCCGATTTCTGCCTGGCGCTCTCGCTGCCGGTGTAGAAAACCGGTTCTAGATCGGCGAGTTCGCGCTGCCAGATGTCGTAGACATCGCGGTGCCCGCCCGCGACCAGCACCGGTTCACCCGCCTGCACCAGCATCCGCACATAGGCGGCAACCGCCCGCGCTTTCGCGACCCCGGTGCGCAGCCGCATCATCATGTCGAGTTCGCGCGCCGCCTGGCCGCGTTCGGTAAAGGAGCCTTCCAGCACCTTGAGCGCCAGGCTGCGCATCAGCGCTTCCTGGTCTTCAACGTCGCCGGCATCCCATTCGACATCGATCAGCAACCGGTTGAGCGGTGGCAGCGCCTTGCCCACTTCCTCATCATGTTCGGTACGGCGAAGCGCCAGCATCTGGTCGCGCAGGTATTCGCCCAGTACATCCGGCTCGCGCACCACCCAGTGCTGGCCGTGATTGGAGCACCATTCGGTCAGAAACTCGCCATGGCTGCCAAGGGCGCCGGGGGCGATGAACTCGAAGATGTTGAAGATCTCCGAGCCGTAATTGTAGACCGGTGTCGCCGTCAGGCCGACGCGCAGCTCGACACTGTCGCACATGGCAAGCGCAGCAGCACCCCGGCCCTTGGCCGTGTCCACCCCGTGGCGCAGATCCTGAATTTCATCGAAGATGACCGCCCGTGGCGCAATCTCGCGGAAGTGGTCTGCCCAGCCCGCCAGCTGCGAATAGCGGAAGACATAGATGTCCGCGGGCGGCAGCGGCTCCGGCGTTGTGGTGGTGACCTCATAGGCGGCAAGCCGGGTGAAAACCCTGATGTATTCCTCGATCCACTGGCCGCTGACATGGGGCGGCACCACGACGATGGCAGGCGCATATCTGCCGTCTGCAATCATCGCAAGTGCCGAGACCGTCTTGCCGAGGCCGACATCATCGAGCAGCAGCAGGTGGCCGGTAAGGCGGGCAAGCTCCGCCGCCCGCTGCTGATAGCCATAGGGCTGACGATCGGTACGGAACCCGGTGGCCGAACCCGGCAGGAAGTCGCGCTGCAGGATCGCTTCGGCTTCCCTGCGATCGGCATGATAGCGCGAAACGCTTTCGGCCAGCCGGTCGCGGGCTGAAGCGGAGAGCCGCACCGGATAGCGCTGGAAAAACCAGTCGAGGTCGGTGGCGAGGTCCGGTTTGTCACACAGCCAGTAAGGCGAGGCAGCGCCTTTCGGCACCGAGGGAAACAGCGCCTTGAACCGCATGCAGGCATGCGGCTGCAGCGCTATCCGGAACCGACCCTGTTCGTAGTCGCACTGCCCGTAGGTCACAGCCACCCCTTTCCGAGCGAGGCGGCGGCAACCGGCACACCGCAGACTTCCTGCGGCAGGCTGAAAGCCCGGTTCTTGACGATCAGCAGCGCATCGAAACAGCCCGTTTTGGCGTAGCGCTCGATCTGCCGGTAGATGGCGCGGGCGGAGCCCTTGTTGATCTTGACCTCGACACCGATGCGGCGCGGCCAGGTGCGCGGCACAAGCCGGGACTGGTGCGGTTTGGCCACAAGCAGAAAGTCGATGCGGTTGGCGGCATCGACCCGGTATTCGCGCTCGACGGCTTCAAGACGGTCAGGGACCATGCCCTTGAAAAGTTCGTGCAGGGCCGCCTGGGCGGCCTCCTCGGTCGAAAGCGGAACCCGCGCCGCCTCAATTAGGCTTGCGATGCTGTTGAGTGTCGAGGGCTTGCCGGTCATGCTGCCCTCTCTTGTGACGGGTTTGTTTCACTAGCCGTTTCATGTGAAGCGTTTTGGCGGTCTGCCGCATGCACGGCGCGGATCCGCTCAAGCCGCACCTGCGCATCCGGCGTCAGCATGTCGGCGGGATCGATGCCGAGCGCCTCCATCACCAAGAAGGTGGAACCCGCCGCGACACGCTGCCCGTGTTCGAGCGCCGAAATCTGCGACTTGGAAACGCCGGTGATCTTCTCCAGTTGGCGCATGTTGAGGTCCATGGCCTCGCGCCGGTGTTTCGCAACATAGGAAAGCCGCACCAGATCAAACATCACGCCTCCCCTTCCAGCCCGTTCCAGATGACGAATTTTTCCCGCGTTTCGGGCCTTACCTCGCGCTTGGATTCAACCGCCCGCGTCGAGCCGTTCGGCACGTCAAGCGCACGGTCGAGGCTGACCGGCGACAGCTCGTAATGGCGTCGGCGGAAATGGGTGAAGGCGGCGAGAACATCGGCTGGGATCATTCACACCCCCTGCCAATTCGCGAACTGTCACCCGGCGCGGTGAAGTCTTTCCAGTGCCGCCAGCCGCCAGCCGGCGAATCTTCCGGGCAGTGAAAACCCCACTCACGGATGCGCGGCCCGGTGATGAACAGCGTCACGCACGGCTTGCCGACAACCTCGATACGGTGTGCAAAGCGGGCTGGTCTGACGATGATATCGCCAGGATCGACGAGGCGTTTGTCGCCGCCTTTCAACTGCTCGATGATCAACCCCGAAAGCATGATCGAGAACGACCACCACGGATGATCGTGCAGCGCGCGGTCATCGTCATCGCGCACAAACTCATGCAGGTAGATATTGAAAAAGCGGTTGCGCGGGATGACATACCAACGATTGAGATAAGGATGCTCGGCACCACCGATCTGCACATCCGGCAGGCGCCGGCAGCGCAGCTTGATCGACCATCTGTAAAGCCTGTCAGTGAATCTATGCGGCAGTCGCATCAAACGTAATCCTTCCAATCGACACGGTTGATTTCGGTTCGGCGGCCATAGGGGAATTGTTCCAGCATGGCGGGCGCTGCATCGGGATCGACACGCCCCTTGAACAGCCGCAGCAGGATCTGCGGATCCCAGCTTGCCGGATCTTCGGTTCCCGGCTCTATCCGCTCCCAGACAAACCAGGCCGTGTTCATGCGTGAGCTGGCGATCTTGCCATCCCATCCCTCGCGGTGCATCATCGGCAGGCGGCGGGTGAACACATGCACCCGCGCCGGCGACACGTAGTCCCAGAACCAGTTGCGATCTTCATCCTCGAAACCGGCCAACACGTTGATGTTGAGCAGCAGCGCCATCTTGCGCGGCTTGTGCTCGCGCAGGGCATGGGCAATGAACGCATTGAGGATGTCGCCATAGGGCGGATTGGTCAGGATGTCCGCGCCGAGGTTCGGCCCCTCTCCCTTGTCGGCACCCCAGAAGGCCGCTTCGGCCAGCCACTTGCGATCTGTCTCAAGGAAGTCTTTCACCTGCTGGCATTCGCCGTGCTGGTCGGCGCAGCCGCGATCCTCGATGTCGGACAGGATGACATCATGCCCGGCGGCTTCGAGCTCGGCGGAGATCGCGCCCTTGCCGCAGGCAGGCTCCCAGATCACCGGCGAAAACGCCTCGATCGCCAGCAGGGTTTTCGTTGCCTGAACGGGCGTCTGATAAAAATTCTTGCCGCGCTCCTCATTGCTCGCCGAGGCCGTGCCGATGGCGGCGCGCAGATTGGCCTTGGTAGGATTGAGGCCTGCGTTGACCCGCACCGCGATCGCCTGGGCGGCAATGCCCGGCTGCTTGCGCTCGGCATCGCGCAGCTTGCGGGCAAACATCAGCTCGTCGCGTGTCAGCCCCAGATCCTCGACCGTTAAAATGTCTTCTTTATCGACATTTTTCGGCCTGCCCCGTTTGGCGACGACGCCCTCGCTCTGCGCCCAGTCGACATGATCAGCCAGGCCGATCTTTGCCCGCGTTTCGATCAGCAGGGCATCGCCCTGCAATTGCCTCGCCTTTGTGACCAGCTTTTCGGATGCGCCGATGCGCTCGGCGAGCCTGGTTGCGCGGGATCCTTCCTCATAGGCTAGTGCTGCAAGCGTCTTTGCGGCGATCAGGTCGCCATCATCAAGCAGCTTGCGCGCCCGCTCGATGACGGCGGGCAGGTCAGAAGCATCGGGCTTGGCCGGGACCGGGGCATTCATCGCGCCGCCCTCCCCGCAATCAGGGCGCCGATCAGCCCATGAGCAAACGCTTCCGCCTTCAGTGCATCGTTGCGCACGGCACGCCACTGGTCGTATAAGCGTTGCATTGCCCGGCCCGGCTCGCTTTCGGCGAGTGCCGCATCAATCTCCAGCGTTTGCCGCTGCCGCTCCTGGGAGAAATCAGCCATGCTCACCCTCACGCACGACTGCCCGCATTGCCACACCGCCAATCAGAGCCTGAAGGCGTTTGGAATAATCAAGTGTCTGGTTGCCACTCTTGCCACAGGGAAACAGAACGGTGTGGCGATAGCCTTTTTGTGCCCTAGCGCAGAGTGTGGGGAGTTTTCTCTCTTCAAGATCACAAACCGGCCAGGCGGTAGTAGTAGATCGGTCAGCGATCTGCCGGCCATGATGCACGACAATTCTGTTCATGCGATCAGTGAGGCTGGCTATATCGTGAAACTCATAGTTTATCCACCAGCCCTGTTTTCGGATATTCCGCCTGATCTGCCTGAGAGTGTTGAAAGGGCGTACCGTCAGGCCGAAAGAAACCGTGTTCAGCCTGACTGTGAGGAGCCGGCCGCCACTGGTTACCGCCGGGCAATTGAAAACGCGATCAAGGAGAAGCATCCCGAAACGAAGGGACCGCTGCGAGACCGGATTAGAAAACTCGGGGATTCTGGCAACCTTCCGAAGGACATGGTGGCATGGGCGCATCAGGTTCGTATTCTCGGCAATGACGGTGCCCACGAACTGGATGGCGTCACCAGGGAAGAGGTCGAACAAGCGCGCGGCTTTGCCGACGCCTTTCTGCGCTATCTGATTTCCATGCCGGTCATGGTCGAACAAGTTCGGAAAAAGACCGCCGTTCCAGCCGAAGCGGAGGTGGAACCCGCCACGGAAGTCGGCGAAATCAGCGCGGCGGAAGGGTAACAATCCCGCGTTCATTCAAGCCCCACCACGGTGTATGTGACGGGTTGGCCGGGCGATGCGGGATGGTCGATTTCCAGCAGCCCTTTCTTTGAAAGCCAGGCGAGCGGGGCCAGCAGCTTGCCGACCTCGATGCCTGTCGATGTCGACAGGGCGCGATTGGTCAGGGAGACACAGTCGCTGCCATTGCCCCGTGCAGCAGTGATGATGCCATCCAGGATCTCTTTTGCCCTGGGCGGCGCATCGCTCCAGTCGACGCTGCTACCGACAATGCTGGCGCCCCTCCCCTGTGGTTGATCCTTTGGCGGATCCGGCGGCGCCAGCAGCGCTGCTGCCTTTTTCAGGCGGGTATTGCCGTTTTCTGCATAGGCATCCGCGGCAGCAGCATCGATGAGCCAGTCCGGGAGATCGATGACCAGTCCCTTGCCCGCGTCGGTTTCCTCGGCCCCGAAAGACAGGCCGTCCTGCTCGGCAACCAGTTCCTGCCATGCCTCCGGCTTGGGAAAACGGATCATGTGGCTATACTTCATGGTCGCCACCTTGATGCCGCCCTCCGCGACCGGGACAAGCAACAGCTTGCCGGCGGTGTCATCCTCTCCGATCAGGACGTCAAGATTGCCGTCATGGGACCCGAACACCTCCGTCCAAACAACGGATGAGAGGGTCAGCAGGATGAAGAACCCGCCGGATTTTTTTTCGCAGGAGCGGATCGACACATTGCGCTTTTGTGGACCTGTGCGGATTTCCAGCTTCTTCCAGCCCATCACCCCACCTCCAGACGGTAGCTTGCAAGGTTGTATCCGGCGCGCACGGCGATGAGGCCGGCATTGCGTGCTTCGTCGCGGGCAGCAAGAAAACTGGCATGTTTCGAGATCCGGGCGAGTGCCATGATTTCGTCGGCAGGGATGCGCCGCCAGCCCTTGCGCCACTGAAAAATACCGGTCAGCGCCTCCATGAAACGCTGGCCATCGATCGACAGTCCCGCCTCGATGACGGAGTTGCGGAAAACGGCAATCTCGCCGGCCGGATAGTAGAACCGGCTTTCGGGAGGCTCCAGGCCAAGCCCGGCATAGATCAGGCTGGCGGCAAGCTGGTCGGGCGGCAAGCTGGTCGGGCGGCATGCCCTCGGCCTTGGCCTGCTTGAGCAATGCCGCCTTGCCTTCATCGTCAAGTGCGGCGGTAAAGCGCCAGATGGTGCCGCTCGGCAGCTGCGAACGGCGGCGCTCCTCGGGAACGGGTATGGGCCAGCGGGTTCCAACCATCAGCCGACCTCCCTGTAGACGGGCCCATGAAGAATGGTGACCCTGCCCCGAGCGGAGACCCGGCCCTCGACCTCGGCATGAACGATCTGGTCGAGTGTCAGCGGCCCGTCATCGGGAAGGTCACAGCCGCAGAAGTGAAAGCGGCGCTGCCGGATGTCGGGATTGGTCTGCGGGTTCTGCTTCGTCATTTGAGCAGCTCCCGTTCCCTGAAACGCGAACTGTGTGAGCGCCCCCACTGGTGATTCTGGGGCAGACAGGGGCGCTCACTTCCCCGATAGGCAATGCGGCGGACCCGCCGGGGAAAGAGGGCTGCGTTGGCAGCAGAAGGGATTGCAGACGCTCGCCGAACACGCCGGCGGAAAGATAGGCCAGCGCGTGGTCGATCGACGGCTTGCCGCCATCGAGATGCCGCTCGACGGTGCGATCGGGAATGCCGGTGATGCGTGACAGATAGAACTTGGTTGAGGCGGGAAAGGCGGCGCGGGCAAGACGGGCGAACGTCTCGCAGCACCATTCCCGTGTTTCGCACTTGTGCGGGAATTGACCCGTATTCATGACGGATGCTCCTGTGCTGTGATGATCGACAGCAAAGGAGGAGGGGCGGATTTCGATATACATGGAAAGTCTCCAGACACGATACAACTTGGAGAACAGGCGCGGGTGTTGCAGCACCCTCACCACAAAAACACGGCCAGAGGCCACACCGCCGGCAGGACGGGAACGCAGATCGGGCAGAGATGCCCGGCGAGGCGCACAGCGGAGGCGCAGGCCTCTTCGCGCGAGAAATGCAAAAGTGGGATTGGCGGCGGAGGGGAGGAAGAACCCCGCCGCCTTTCCCGTCCGGCACGGTCAGGCTCATGGGTGCGTGCCGGAACTTCGAAGATCTGGTTGCAGGGGCAGGATTTGCACCTGCGACCTCCTGGTTATGAGCCAGGCGAGCTACTGCTGCTCTACCCTGCAGTGAAATTCCCCATTGTGGATACCTTGCCGCCCTCATTGCGCCGCCCCCCTTGCATCATCGGAGGAAGCTGCGGTTTCCGGCGCGCGCGCCTTGCGGGCGTTGAGCCAGTCAAGGCGGGTTTCGTGCATATCCTGGGCGGTGACGGCGCCGTTTGTGACTTCGGCGATCGCTGCGACCACATCGGCATCGGCCTTCACCTCGCCCCGTTCGACGCGTTGCGCGGCCCGCCCGACATTCCGCCCTTCAAAGCCAAGGGCTGCGCCGAGCTGCGCAAGAGTCCAACCCATATCCTGTCGCCATGCATCCAGTTTCATGGCGTTCTTATAGCGATTATTGCTATGCTATTGTCAAGCACAAATAGCGAATTACGCTATGGAAATGGTGAACAAGCGGTGGCATCCATCGCAAATGCGTAACAATCTCAAACAGATACGGGAAGAAAAGGGACTGACCCAAGAGCAGCTGGCGGATGCAATGGGCGTTCACTACACGACGATAAACCGCATCGAGAACAAGCCGACACTGGCCCCAAAGTGGGTAAAACGGTTCGCCGAATACTTCAAAGTGCCCGAATCAAGGCTTGTCGGGATGGAGCCGGACACCGAAAGCGGCAAGCGCTTCCTTCCGGTATTCGGCCTGGCGGCCGGCGCCGTGCGCGGCACGCACCGCATGGACAGCGACCCGGTCGAATACCTGCCGGCGCCGCCGGCACTGGCGCATGTGCGCGATGCCTATGCCCTGATCGTCACCGGCAATTCCATGGAGCCACGCTATGCTTCGGGAGAAGTGATCTTTCTGCATCCGCACCGTCCCTGCCGGAACGGCGACCATGTTGTTATCCAGGAACTTATCGACGGCGGCATTACCGTCTCGATCAAGCAGCTCGATAAGCTGACCGACGAGCACGTCGTCACGCGGCAGTACAACCCGCCCGCCGAAGTCAAGTTTCTGCGCAGCCGCGTACAGGCCATGCACCGGGTGCTGACAACGAATGAGTTGTTTGGTGTCTGAGCGCCACCTACATCACAGGCACGCCCAGGATTTCCTCTGCCATGTCATTGATCAGAGCGATCTCCTCTGGGGCGCGGCGGTTATCAGCATCAACAATCGCTACACAAACAGAAAAGAAGCCCATTTGCGCTGAAGGATCCATCGCACGAACGTGCTCCAATGCTCGTTCGATTGCCGACTTTGTTGGGAGTAAGCGGCGCAGGTACTTGTTCAGCAGCCGCTCCGCCTCTTCCACCGACACGCCGGCGCCGGCAGCCGAGGGGGATAGAAAGTCCACGGCGCGCTTTATTTCCAAGTCATGAATAGAACCATCAGATCTCATTAGAGCAGCAAAGAGCACTGCTTCGTGCCTGACACCCAGTGGCCTGACTTCAAGTGAAGCAGGAGCGGGCTGGACCAACCCGGTCATTGAGGTCCCGAACGTTTCATGCATGAAAGCCGGGATGTCGTCATGCACCTCGCCATCATAGTCGATGCAACACCGTATTCTGTCGATACGGAACATCCTCGTTTTCTTTCGAACGTGGCATTTTGCTCGCAGGGAAAGGTAACCCGTTTTCGACTGTACCAAATCAAAGACGGTTATTGGGCGCCGCGAAAACGACCCGGCACCATCTACATATTCAATTATGAATGACTGCCCTTCAGCCACACCGATTGTGTCCGGCTCAGTTTCTGGCTCGAGGTCCTCTATGCCAACAACAGGCTCAAAACCTTTAGGAACCGGCTTGTTTTCAGGCACCCGCGAGACAAGAGCCGTTATGATTTCCTGCAAAGTGGCCATTGAACCCCCACCTCAAGAATGACCTCAAGACATGATTCCAGCGCAGCCAAATCTGTGCCATAGCATTTTTTGCTATGCTTTCTGCTTGACAAGCTTATAGCATTTATTGCTATATCTTGCTGCATTACCCCGGCGGTCTGTATCGCGTCGAAGCCGGGGCGAGCAAGAAAGGAAACAGCGGCTGAAGAAGCCGCCGGGCGGTCAGCCCGGAGCGAGGGGCGCGAGCCCTTCGAGCGAGTAAGCAAAAATGCACCCCCACATGGAAGTCAATGCCGCCGACGATTTCGATGCGCTTGTCCGCGCATGCCATGCCGGCAAACCGGTAGCAGAACCGGCCCGGCCGGAAGCCGAAGCCGTCTTTTCGGCCATGTTCGAAAAGACCCTGCCGATCGCCGAGGCCGGTGACCCGGTAACCGAGGATGATCTCGACCGCCTCGGCTTCACGCCAGAGGAAATCAGAACCCATGAGGAGCGCCTGCGCCGGCACCTGCGTCTGGCGCTGGAACACCGCGCCTGCCAGGGCATCATTCGGGCCCGGGTTCCCTGCGGAAGCGTACCGGCAGGGCGGGCGTGAGTCGATGACCGGCCATGGCAGGGAAGAACCGCGATGAAACTAAACAAACAGGTTCTGAATGCAGCAGTGGAACGCCTCCTCAAGGAGGCAACAGAACATACGAGCAGAGGCGATTTCTTTTCAAAGATGCCGTGTGTGGCCGCTGCGAAGACAATCGCCGCAATTGCTGATGCGATCGAGGAAGAAACAAGTCCGATCGACAAACCGGATTGACCGCAAGGCACTTCGTGCCGTCGCGGCTCTGTAGGAGCAGCTGAAAACCCATGGCTGAGAACAGCAAGATCGAGTGGACGGAAGCAACCTGGAACCCGATAGCCGGGTGTTCGGTGAAGTCGCCCGGCTGCACCAATTGCTACGCCATGCGGCGGGTCGCGCCCCGGCTGGCGAAGAACCCGGCAATCCCGCACTACCACGACACGGTAAAGAAGGCTGCCAACGGCCAATATGTGTGGACCGGCAAGATCGGCATTGCCGATGACAAGGTGTTCCTGAAGCCGATGACATGGCGCAAGCCGCTCGAGTCCGATGAGGATTGGGAGCGGCTGCCACATGCTGACTGTGCGACCCACGACATCCGACTTGACAAAAATTTCGGCCTGATCGGCAAGGAACGCGCCGGCCGCCTGCTCGATGGCGTTCTGCATGACGGCTATCCGTCGCGCTCCGGCAAGCTGGGAGCGCTTACATGGCCAGCCTGATCGACACCGCGAAAACCCCAAAGCAATGGGCAGAAATCTGGCGGCAGCGGTTCGGCGTGGCGATCTCCGACCGAACCTTGCGGGAAAAGGCCCAGCAGATCGGGGCTGGACAGCGCGTCGGTCGTTGTTTCATCATGTCGCCTGCCGACTTCGAGCGCACCGTGGAGGCAATGGCATGCAGATCTACAAACGCGGAAACCTCTGGCACTATGCCTTCACTGCCGGGGGAAAGCGCTTCCGCAAGAGCGCGGGCACGTCTGACCGCAAACTCGCAGCCGAAATCGCAAGGGCGCACGAAGCCCGCGAGATCGCCGCGACTCGCCTTGGTCCGCAACACCTGATCACCTTTGGCGAGGCGGTCGCGCTTTACCTCGATGCCGGTAAGTCAGACCGCTACCTCCTTGCCCTGATGGACCGCTTCGAGCGTGTCCGCGTTGCCGACATCACGCCGGAACTGCTGCGCCGCGCCGCAATGGAAATGTACCTGGAAGCCGGACCGGCAACCCGCAACCGGCAGGTTATCACCCCCGCGCAGGCGGTCATCAACCATGCCGCCGATCTGGGCTATTGCCAGGCTTTGCATGTCCGCCGTTTCGCAGTGGAGAAGGTTTCCCGGCCTGCGGCTGACTGGGCGTGGATCGATGCGTTCAGCAGCGCCGCGAGAAACATCGGCAGGCCGAACCTGGCGGCGCTCGCCATCTTCATGTTCACGACAGGCGCACGGATATCCCAGGCACTCGCGGTTCGCTGGCAGGATGTCGACTTTCCGACCGCAACAGTGACAATCAAGGGAACCCGCAAGGGGCGCAGCGGCACGCGGCAGAAGGACCGCTTGGCGCCGATTGTGCCGGAAGCGATCGTGGCGATCGCCGCTATCCCGTTGCCGGAAACCGGCAGACGCGAACCGTGGCGCAAGGTATTCGGTTACAATTCCCGCTCCAGTGTCGACAAGGCATGGCGGCGGGCGGAGAAGAAGGCGAAAATCGAACACCGGTCACCGCATGAAGCCGGGCGTCACGGCTTCTTTACCGAAACGATCATTCGCAAGGGACTGGACCCGCGCACGGCCGCCGAAGGCGGTGGGGCCCAGTCCGTGCGCCTGGTCATGGAGACCTATGTGCACCCGGAGAGAACGGCAGAGGCCATCCGAAGCGTCTTTGAACGGAAACAGAAGTAATGTCCTGCACGATCCTCGCATTTGATCAGAGTTGGTGGACGATCGCAGGACTCCTGCTCGACATTGCTGGCGTCCTGATCCTGCTGCGTGAATCATGGTTGAGCCATTCTCCGGAGGGCGATCAGTCGTTCCTGGGAATGAAGGTTGACGTTTATGATTCCATGGCCACGGATGTGGCATCCGTGAAGGCGGATACTCAAGACCACATCAAGCAGGAACTTGCAAAAGTGCCCAAGGAACTGAGACGCCACCTGAAGCCGATCTATGACCGGTTTATCGAGACTGAATCCGAAACGTTCGTTGAGAGCTTCTATCGGGATGCGCTTCGTGAGGTGTCGGATATTACGCGGCACCGATATTTCGCAATGGCGGGCTTTTTCCTGCTGGCCGGCTTTATCCTGCAAATCGTCGGTGCTGTGCCAGTTTGCAGGTAGCCATGGAAAGCTGCGTTGTGGCACAATGTTGGCACGCAGCACTGACAAGCATCGGATTTTATTGCAGGAGTAGTCCCCTTAGCAGGGGCGCGCCTTCGAC